>NZ_JBLIEK010000080.1:0-17620 GCF_047632995.1 Psychromonas sp. | reverse complement strand
ACTGGCTGAAAAAACAGAAAACTTACTGACTAATTCACAGATAAACGATGGCAACTTTTCCTCCTTAATAAAAGATTTGCCGCGTATATTTAAACGTGAAATGCAAAAATTGGCTTATTTTTTACCGCGGATGTTATTTTGTGGCGTTTTATTTTTCATTCCCGTACTCGGGCAAATTATCGCCCCTTTTATCTGGTTTGTTTTTGCTGGATGGATGATGGCGATACAATACGCGGATTTCCCATTTGATAATCATAAGATTCCTTTTAACACAATGAAATCTGCCTTAGGCAAGCGCTTAGGTAAAACACTTACTTTTGGTATGCTTATTAGTTTTTTTACAACACTGCCCATTATAAATTTTATTATTATGCCCATTGCAGTGTGCGGTGCGACTGCGTTTTGGGTCGATGTTTATAAAGAGGATCTCTTAGCCCAAAATAACCAAGTAACACAATAAGAGCATCTACAATTACGCCACCTGCTGTGAGTGGCATAATTGTTAACACCTATCGCTATACCTTAAACACCGACCAGTCCGAGCTTATTAAGCAGAAATAACATAGCAAATGTTATCAACAAGCCAATACAACCTATTATCCCCCCTACTTTGAGCATTTGCGTGTTTTTGATATGCCCAGATGCATAGGCTAAGGCATTAGGGGGAGTGCTGACCGGCAATGACATTCCCAATGAGGCTGAAAACGTCACAGCCAGAATTAAGACAACGTGCCCTCCGTAAGGGATCAATGACTGCATCGAGGCGCCTAATGCGGCAACCAAAGGTAACAACAGATTGGCGGTGGCGGTATTTGACATAAAGTTAGCCATCAATAAACACAGTATAGATGCACCGACAATCAGCAGCAGCGGGTGAAAACTATCAAATGGAATCGCATTAATGGCATTCGATGCAAGACCGGATTTATCCATAGCTACGCCTAATGCAATGCCACCGGAAACCAGCCACAAGACATCCCATGAAATATTCTTCAAATCCTCTTTGCCAATAATTTTAAATGTTGAGAAGACAGCAACAGGGAGCATAGCAACAACATAAGAACTCATACCGTGAACGCCGCCTAATAGCCATAATAAAATGGTTGACACGAAGGTACCGTAAACTAAATATGCTCTAGGTGTTTTTAAAAACTGCCCTTCTATATCCAGTGTGATCTCTTTTCTTTCCGCAGGGAAAAGGTAATTTAATAATAACCAGGCAATCAGTAGCATTACGATAACAAAAGGCACGCCGATTGCCATCCACTGCGCAAAACTGACACTGTATTGATCCACTAAATATTTCAATGCTACTGCATTAGGCGGCGTACCTATCGGCGTTGCAATACCACCGATATTAGCCGCTACGGGGACAGATAATGCAAAGGCGACCTTACCCAGATCCTCTTTAGGAAACAGTACCAGCACTGGGGTTAAAATAGATAACATCATCGCAGTCGTTGCTGTGTTGCTCATAAACATTGAAAAAACGGCAGTTATCATCATAATACCGAGCATCACATTCTTAGGCCTATGACCGAACGGCCGTAATAATACTCGTGCTAAATTCACATCTAAGCGATATTTTGTGGCCGCCATCGCTAAAAAGAAGCCACCTAAAAAAAGCATGATAATGGGGGAAGCAAAGGTGGCCATAATAGTACTTTGTGGAAGCAACAGCCCCTGCAACTGCGGATCGCCGTTGGTTGCAAACCACAAGCCATTATCGGAGATAAGCAGCAATTCGAATACAATAATCAATACCGAGGTGGCGTAGATAGGAATAGGTTCGAGCACCCAGCAAAGAGCTGCCATAACAAAAATAGCAATAACGCGCTGTTCGACGAATGTTAATCCTTCAATACCAAAGCTGCTTGCCGGCAATAGCAAAATAATTAAAGGTAGAATAACGGGTAAAATATACTTCAAGTATGGTTTTATCATGGTGCTCATTCCATCTTTAAATATGAGCCTCTCTGCCACACGAACTAAAAAAAACAGAGAGGCTTACTCAACTTTTATATAGGTAGTCACAGTTTTTACTTAATCAAACGATATAAGGTCGGCGCATCGAGTTTTTCAATATAATCTTCATAATCTATCCCTTGTTCAACAATAAACTCGGTCAGCAACTCCTTCACCGTTTGTAATAATTCCTGCGGATCCCATACTTTTTCTAAAAAATTATCAAGTTTGGCGTTATTAATCGCTTTAATGGTATCGGCTTGTGTGGCGAGACCTGTTAACAGTAGTTTTTTTGTACCCAGAAAACGGTTATCTGAAGCCACTTCGGTTAACAGCTCCACACCTGATTTTTCCGGCATCACATGGTCAGAAATAATAACTCCGACATACTCCTGCTGTGCATCTAATTCATCAAGTAGCTGCAGACATTCAAAAGCCGATTCACACTCTTCTATATTAAATAGATCGCTGAAATATTCGAGATCACGGCTGACCGATTCCAATACTTCCCGTTCGTCATCAACACAAATTATATTTATTTTGTCCATAAGTCCCCTCTGAAATCATCTTCTATTAAAAAAATTGCTACGACCACATTAGCCGAAAAAGGAAGTTTGCTTAAGTATGTATAGCATCGCATAGCTGATAAGTATCCCCGTGATACCCAATATAATGCCAACCTTCGCCATCTGCTTGGTTTCAATATGCCCAGATGCATAAGCGAGTGCATTGGGCGGTGTACTGATTGGCAGTGACATGCCTAGCGATGCAGCAAACGTCACAGCAAGAATCAGAATAACTTCGCCGCCATAAGGTAATAATGAGTGCATTGATGCCCCCAACGCGGCAACCAATGGCAGTAGTAAATTAGCACTGGCCGTATGAGACATGAAATTGGCCATTAATAGACACAAGACCGAGGCGCCGACGATTAATAATAATGGATGGAAATCAGCAAAAGGAATGGCTTCAATTGCATTGGCGGCAAGACCCGATTTATCCAAACCAACACCTAATGCGATACCGCCGGATACCAGCCATAACACATCCCATGAAATTTTCTTTAAATCCTCCTTGGTGATGATTTTAAAGACAGAAAAGACCGCAACAGGGATCAAGGCAACCACATAGGAATTCATGCCGTGCAGGGAGCCCATCAGCCATAATAAGATGGTCACCACAAAGGTTACATACACCATAATAGCTTTAGGGGTTTTTAAGAAGCGCCCTTTAATATTGAGATTAATCTCTTTGATTGAAGCTGGAAATAGGCTTGTTAATAATAACCATGCGATAAACAACATAACCACTACAAACGGCACACCAAACACCATCCAGCCACCAAAACTGATACTGTTTTCATTGACCAGATATTTCAATGCAACGGCATTAGGCGGCGTACCTATCGGGGTGCCTATACCACCGATATTCGCCGCCACAGGCACAGATAAAGCAAAGGCTACCCGGCCTAAATCTTTTTTACTAAACAGGGCCAATACCGGCGTTAATATTGACAGCATCATGGCGGTGGTCGCGGTATTGCTCATAAACATAGAGAAAATCGCAGTGATCATCATTAAACCGAGCATGACAAATTTAGGATTTTGGCCGAAAGGTTTGAGTAAAACACGCGCTAAATTGACATCTAAGCGATATTTAGTGGCAGCCATTGCCAAAAAGAAACCACCTAAAAAAAGCATAATAATGGGTGATGCAAAGGTGCCCATAATTATTTTATGGTCGATGGTATTACCCAATATTTCAGGGGGGGCTTGCTTGGTAAACCACAATCCTTTATCGGAAACAAGTAACAGCTCTAACACAATAATCAATACCGAGGTGGCATAGATAGGAATTGGCTCTAGAATCCAACATAACGTCGCCATAACAAAAATAGCGATAATACGTTGTTCAATTAATGTCATTCCGGCTATACCGAAACTGTCTGCTGGCAATAAGAGAATGAACAGGGGCACAAGAATAGGTAATAGGTATTTCAGCTGTTTTTTTATCATAGAGTCTTCTTGTTTTATTTTGAATGAGTTAGACACTCAAAATTGTAAATCTATTCGCCGATAACGCGAATCAAAAACCTGCATCAGATCAAGCCACAAAAAAAAAGCCTCTCTGAATGATCAGAAAGGCTTATTAGATCACGTTAATTTAACGGCTATTATTGAGCGAGTGCTTTTGTCACCTTTTCAAAGAGATCTAAAGATAAATTATCAAGGGCAAGTAAACGCTTTAATTGCACCTTAATCATAGCCTTACGCTTTTCATCCAAGCGTTTAAATTGAATAAGTGGGGTGATTAAACGCGCTGCAACCTGCGGGTTTTGCTCGTTGAGTTTAATTAATTGCTCGGTTAAGAACAGGTAACCGCTGCCGTCACCGGCATGAAAATGGTACGGGTTATTTTGTACAAACGCCCCCACCAATGCACGTAAACGGTTAGGGTTACTAAAATCAAAACTACGATGATTAAACAGCGCCTTAACATTTTCCAGCACGCCGCTATCAGGCGATGTTGCTTGTAAACTAAACCACTTATCCATCACCAGGCCATTTTCAAACCACCTGTTTTCAAAATCGCTCATAACAGTTTCACGGCAATCAAGTAATGCACTATTTGCGGCATGCAACGCGCTTAAATGATCAGTCATATTGTGACTGTTATTGATCTCCGCTATCACCAACTTGTTTGCCACTAATGAATCTGCTCTGCTGATAAATAACAGCGCCAGATTAGCCAGTTTTCGATTCGCGATATCTTTTCCAATTGGCTGGTAATCACCTTTTACTTGATGATTTTGATAGGCTAAAACAAATTCATTTTTAAGTTCAACAGCTAACTGCGTCAGCATAAATTCACGGGCCTGATGTAAGGCTTCGATATCTACGCTATCAAACAATTCCATCGCCCCTGTTTCACTGACAAACTCAAACATATCGGCAATCAACGCAGGATCTAACTCCGCGTTAACCAATACAGATTTAAACGCATCGATGAACAGTTGCGGCAGCGCCATTTTTTGCTTAGCCTGCTGCTGCTGGACATTTTTCAGAAGATATTTATTAAACAATGTCTGCCCTGCGTCCCAACGCGAAAAGTCGTCACTGGCAAAATTCATTAAATGCAAGAGTTGCTGATCGCTGTACGCATATTGATATTTAACCGGCGCTGAAAAACCACGGAACAGGCACGGCACCGGCTTCTCAGTAATGTTTTTAAAAACAAATGTCTGTTCTTTTTGGGTCAAATTGAGGACTTTACTGCGCGCGTCATCACCTAAATCAACTGCATTACCGCTCGCATCCAGCAGCTCGATATCAACAGGAATATGTAATGGTTGTTTGTCTTTCTGATCTGCCGTTGGCAAGTTTTTCTGCTTAAAAGTAATTTGGTAACAGTGCTGCGCGGGATCAAAATGATCGGTTACATTTACTTGTGGTGTGCCCGATTGTGAGTACCAACGTTTAAAAAGTGTTAAATCAATACCACTGGCATCCTGCATCGCGGCCACAAAATCATCACAGGTCACCGCTTGCCCGTCAAATCGCTCAACATATAATTGCATACCTTGCTGGAATTTAGTTTCACCTAACAAGGTATGTATCATGCGGATCACTTCTGAGCCTTTATCATATACAGTGGCCGTATAAAAGTTACTCATCTCCAGCACAGATTCAGGACGAATCGGATGAGACATTGGCCCGGCATCTTCAGAAAATTGATGATTGCGCATTATTTTAACATTAGCGATACGGTTAACACTGCGGCTGCCCAAATCAGAGCTAAACTCCTGATCACGAAAAACCGTTAACCCTTCCTTAAGACTTAATTGGAACCAGTCGCGGCAAGTAATGCGGTTACCTGTCCAGTTATGGAAATATTCATGGCCGATTACCGCTTCAATCCCTAAATAATCCTGATCAGTTGCACTTTGCGGGTTCGCCAAAACAAATTTTGAGTTGAAAATATTCAGCCCTTTATTTTCCATCGCCCCCATATTGAAGAAATCTACCGCAACAATCATATAAATATCGAGATCGTATTCGAGATTAAAACGCTGCTCATCCCACTTCATCGCATTTTTAAGCGATAACATCGCATGTGCCGTTTTATCTAAGTTACCTATATCGACAAACAATTCCAACGCAACTTCGCGACCACTTTTTGTCGTAAAGCTATCTTGCAAGCGGTCAAACTTTCCAGCAACCAGGGCAAACAGGTAAGCAGGTTTTGGGAAAGGATCGCTCCAGCTAACCCAATGACGGCCGTTGTCCAAGTCACCTTGTGCAATACGATTGCCATTTGATAAAAGTGACGGGTAAAGTGATTTATCGGCTGTGATTTTAGTCGTAAACTTGGCCATCACATCCGGTCTGTCCAGATAATAGGTGATACGGCGAAAGCCTTCTGCTTCACACTGAGTACAAAAAGCGGCGCCCGATTTATACAAACCTTCAAAAGCTTTATTACTTTCTGGATTAATTTCAGTATTTATCTGCAGCTGAAACTCACTTGGCAAGTTGTTGATTAACAAACCACCTTCTACGACCTGGTAATCACTATAAGCAATATTATCGACTAAGATGGAGAGCAATTTCAGTTGTTCTCCAAACAGAAATAACGGCAAATCTTGATCATCGCTGCGGCACATTGCACTGGTCGCTTTTACCTGTGTATTGCCATCGAACAGATCAAATTCAAGATCTAATGTGCTTACTGCGAAATTTGAAACTCGATAATCAGAAAGGTGTTTTGTTTGTGGTTTTTTTTCAACCACTTCTTCGATAGAGGTAACTTGACTCATTTTTATACGCTCTTATTTTACGGATTGAATTGGTTTTTACTAATATACAAGAAGGGTCGACGATTACTAACCCTAATCGATAAACTCTTTAAATTTATTTGCTGCAATAGCCAGAACCGCTTAACTTGAAGCTATGATTAACGCGGCGAATGTCATTGCAATATAACATGCGAGTGCGTATAAATAGGTTTTTATTGTCGCTTCTCTATTTAGTTGGTTCTCCTGTGACTTATCGTCAAGAAATCTATAAAATCATCAAATTAAGTATCCCCATTTTTATCGCGCAATTCACCCAAACTGCAATGGGTTTTGTTGATACGGTAATGGCCGGTGGAGTCAGTTCAAATGATATGGCAGCAGTGGCCATTGCTTCGAGCATATGGTTGCCGTGCATTCTTTTTGGTGTCGGTGTTCTGATGGCACTGATCCCCCTCACCGCACAGGCGCACGGCGCAAATGAGTCGGCTAAAATACCACAAATAGGACAGCAGGGTTTATACCTTGCCCTATTGCTTACAATCCCTATCTCATTGGTTTTATATAACGCGGGTTATATGGTTAACTTAATGGATATAGAGCCGGCATTAAAAGAGATAACCACCCATTATTTATATGCGGTATTAGCCGCCGCTCCGGCTTTCTTATTATTCCAAGCATTGCGTAATTATGTCGAAGGGCTATCACTGACCAAACCGGCAATGGTGATCGGTTTTATCGGCCTGTTAGCCAATATTCCCCTTAACTGGATTTTTGTATACGGGAAATGGGGAGCACCCGCTTTAGGCGGTGCGGGCTGTGGCGTTGCCACCACTTTAGTCTATTGGATAATGTTTTTGATGCTGTTGTGTTATGTAATGTACACTAAAAAACTGCAATACACCCCGCTCTTCAAATCTATATCTGCGCCTGACTATGGTCAGATAAGCGCGATCTTTAAACTTGGATTACCCGTTGCTATCGCCCTCTTTTTTGAAGTCACCATCTTTGCCGGGATCGCGATATTAATTGCACCTTTAGGCTCGATGATCGTCGCCGCCCACCAAATCGCGATTAACTTTGCCAGTATGATCTTTATGCTGCCCATGAGTGTAGCTAACGCGGTAAGTATTCGCGTTGGATTTAATTTGGGTAGCAATAATGAAAATGGGGCTAAACATGCAAGTTATGCTGGGCTCACAGTCGGACTTGTTTTATCGATAATAACGGCGCTATTAACCGTTATCTATAAAGCAGATATCGCTCGACTCTATACAGAAAATCAAGAAGTAATTACTTTAGCTGTTACCCTTATGCTGTTCTCTGCCATGTACCAGTGTGTCGATGCCATTCAAGTTGTGGCTGCCGGCGCTTTGCGTGGCTACAAAGAGATGATGGCAATATTTACCCGTACTTTGATTGCCTACTGGATTGTTGGTTTACCATTAGGCTACCTGCTTGGCATGACAAATATCATAGTCGAGCCACTTGGCGCAAAAGGTTTTTGGATAGGCATTACAGCGGGTTTAAGCGTTGCCGCCATTTTATTAGGACAACATCTGTTCAAGGTGCAGCGTGCCGTTTCTTTTAAAACGATGCAAAAACAGGTAAACTCAGACTAGTGAGATGTTAAAACAAGCAATGCGTTTAATAAATCGGCATCCAAACAATTAATCACAAAAATCAATTGACGGGATCAATACAACTCCGTAATATCTCGCCTCGTTGGCAAGGCTGAATAGCCTGACAACTTAACGGTGATTAGCGCAGTTTGATAGCGCACCTCCATGGGTTTGTGAAGAGTTGGACTAGGGGTTACCCCCGTTAAATAAAGTTACAAAATATTCGGTGATTAGCGCAGCTTGGTAGCGCACCTGGTTTGGGACCAGGGGGTCAAAGGTTCGAATCCTTTATCACCGACCAATTTAAAAAATACGTGTTGAACATGTTTGATTTTTAAAAGCAACGATGCGCCCTAGCTCAGTTGGATAGAACAACAGCTTTATAAGCCGTAGTTCTTATTTAGGAATTAATAAAACGCATATTAAAATATCTTGATTTAATATTAAAAAGAAAAAATATATTATCAAGTTTATGACCCGTTAGCTCAGTTGGATAGAGCAATGCCCTTCTAAGGCATCGGTCCTGGGTTCGAATCCCCGACGGGTCACCATTTTTAAAAAGTTTAGTGGCGGATGTAGCTCAGTTGGTAGAGCCCCGGATTGTGATTCCGGTTGTCGCGGGTTCAATCCCCGTCATTCGCCCCATTTTTTAAAGATAAAAAGAATAAAAGTTTAAATAGATGCGGAAGTGGCGGAATTGGTAGACGCGCTAGATTTAGGTTCTAGTATCGTAAGGTGTGAGAGTTCAAGTCTCTCTTTCCGCACCATTTAAACAATAAAATAAATTAGTTAATAACTTAACTATATAGATTTAAAGGCAACAAATATTCGGTGATTAGCGCAGCTTGGTAGCGCACCTCCATGGGTTTGTGGAGAGTTGGACCAGGGGGTTACCCCGAAAATATATAGCCTAAATAAAGTTACAAAATATTCGGTGATTAGCGCAGCTTGGTAGCGCACCTGGTTTGGGACCAGGGGGTCAAAGGTTCGAATCCTTTATCACCGACCACATTTAGAAAAGCCCACTTAATTCAATGAATTAAGTGGGCTTTTTGCATTATTGAATTCTACTTTTTAAGAAAAAGGCATGATCTGCCCTTCGCTCTCATTTATCCCCTCGATCCCGCGTTTTTTTCAAAGAAATGATGAGATAGATAAATTAAATTCTGAGTAAGTAACGTCTATAAAGTTGTGGCCCGCCCCGTCATTCCCGAGTTGTTTTATCGGGAATCTCCGATCCAGTTGCATCATGAAAAATACAATTATTAATAAGCTAAGGTGATGGATGTCGTCGACTTGCCGATACGTGATCTTTCGGTTTTAGTTTGGATAAACACATCTGTATCGGACTTGAGCGACTGTGACTTGAAACCATTTTGGTTGAAGCGTAAGCGCGATTAGTCGTACGCCAAGAAGAATCTATCCTCATTATCAATGAGATGCGACTGTAGTTAGATAAATCTATTTTACAATCAACGAAGCAATCTAAACAGGGTGTTGCATTACACTACCTTAATAATCACTGGGCAAGGTAGTGGCGTTTTTAACGGATGGTATGATCCCGCTAGATAATAATGCGGCATAAAATGCAATCCGTCCCTTCGTGATCGAGCATAAAAACTGGCTACATTAAAACAGTGTAAAAGGTGCACATGCCAGTGCAGCCATATTTAAACGGCAAAACGAATGTTGGATGAAACATTCAAAACAAAGAAAGCAGCAGAGCTAATAATTTTAGATTGTCTTGTATTACAACGGTAAGCACCCACTAAACTGAGAATGCTAATCGTTGTGACTAAAGTGCTTACTAATAATCTCTAAAAAATTAACCTTCTCTATAAATATTTCATCGAACACTATCAAATAAGTTAGTTACAAAGAAATAATCCACGTTAAAATTTCAGCCCTCTGTGAACTATCAGCCTGCTCAAACCAATACGCCAGCATGGTTAATACCTGGCTTTCAGAATCAAGTTTAATAGTCGCCTCTTTTCTGTTTTTAAATGCCCATTCGGTGAATATCTCTTTCTCACTATTTGTCGCTTTAACAAATAAGCCTTGGCTGATTACTAGCAGATCTTGAACTTTTTCCTGTTTGGCTGGAACAACAGCCTCTCTATTCACAGCAGCACTGTCTAACAACGCTTTTATATAATTTCCAGGGACTGAAAATATTAGCTTCTTACTACCATTATTATTTTGCAATTCAAAAACTAATTGGCTAGCCGCCGATTGCAGTAATAATTCATTAGTAATTGGGAAATTAAAATGTTGTTTGGCAGCGCAATGCTCATTACAGAAACTAGTCGAAACTTGACTCGCTTTTAAGGCTGTTTTTTTACCGTCAACCACAACAAACTCATATGGCTGATAATTTTCAAAATAAGCCAACGTCATTTGCAAGTTAGAACTAGGTGCTAGTTTATCTTGCGCAAAGTTAGCCGTAATAAAGAGAGTTGATTCTAATACGCCATGACCAGCGGCACTTAAATTATCGGGCCTTAATTTTTCCCCTATCACCTCAATATAAGTCGGTTTAATATTAACCGTTTGAACGGCATTACCCAGAGACTCTTCAGACGAAAGATGAGAGCACGCCCAAAGAGAAGGCAATAACATCAGCACCATCATTTTTTTTATCATTTTCATTTTCCTTATCAAAAAAACAAGCTTTTTGTAATATACCCATCACGTAAAATGCCAGCAGATGCTGGCATTCTAACTACTGGAGAGAGTAGATTTTGTAGGTTAGAAACCGTATTCCAAACCGACACGTGTAACTATATCAGTATCATATGCACCAACCGTTCTTCCTGCAACACGCACGTAGGGAACAAAACCGTTAACAGTGCCCATCAACTGAGCAGATACAGTATTTGAATCACTGTCGTCCTGACTATCGCCATTACGTTTTTCATCGAAATTCGCGGCATAACCAAGCTTAAGTCCTACCGGGCCGTTCCAGTATTGAGCAACAACTGAAATAGAGTCCTGCTCTGAATCATACGTCGCGCTTTCACCGACATAATTATCAACAGCTTCTCTTTTATAAGCTGCCGCCAGACCAAAACCACCGGGCAAGCCTGCATCAAAACCAACTATATAGCTTAAATTATCCTGCCCTTCCACTCCTCTAAAATCAGACCCCGCTTCCACTGCTCCCATTAAAGTCACTGTTTTAATAGCGTATTTTAAACTACTTCCGTAAAAATAAGAGTCTTTCGTTGCTCCGCCGCCGTTGCCCACTGCAGCAGTCTTTGCATCACGGCCGACAGATGCAGCAAAAGCGACATCACCGAAGTTTTGATCATAACGGATTTGGTTTGATTGACGATCGTAATGACCGCTGATCCCTCCCCAGTCAAATACAGAGCCTAAACCTGGATTAGAAAACGGCCAATCAACTATTTCATATAACGGGGTTAACACACGACCAACACGCACTTTACCCCAGTCTCCTTTCAGGCCGACAAATGTATCACGGAAACCAAGTACACCACCATGTGTTCCGCCGTGTCCCCAGTCAGTGCCGCCAACATAACCCGATTCAACCTGCATAAAAACTTCAATATTGTCGGTCATCGCTTTACCTGCACGGAAACCAATTCGAGATTCATTTTCAACAACAAAGCCTTGATCTGATTCCTTGCCATTATCATTGTCGCCCGTATCGTAATTAACGACAGAGATAGCCGCTATACCATACACCTCTACGCTAAAATTATTTTCGTCACCAATCTGGTAAGCATGAGATGACATAACAACGGTTGCAAGAGCAGTAGCTAAAAGTGTTCTTTTGAACATAAAAAATATCCTTTTTCTGTGAGTGTTATAAATTCTATTAAACAAAATACAAGCCAATTTGTTCAACTGGAGCTCATACTATATTCTCGTCGCGAATTATCAACTAAAAACAATCAAAGGAAGCAGGGTTAAGTTTAAAAACCGCAAAGAACAAATGCATAAAAACTATATATAACAACAACTTAAATCCGTATCGTGTTTTTATTTTTGTTTTTTGTTTTGTGACAAACGTCACTTTACAGGTCATTGCTCACATTAAAACCCCAAAAAACAAGATGTGGAGAAGTAAAAGTGAAATTAAATAAATACATTAAATCAACAAGTTGCGATAGATGCAGATGGAGCAATGAAAACGTAAGTGATTCACAGTTTAATAATTGAAAGTGAATCGATAAAAACCTCTTTTTTTTCATTATATTTTGGTGTGATTAGCTTATTTGCGATCCCGTTAATGTTTTTAATATTTATAGAAATATCTATTTCACACCGATAAGGAGCATATATCAACATTTTATATTGACAGAAATGCATTTAAATCAACGCCTTGAAAACAAAACGACCTGTTTGTAAAAAAACAAATAAATAATGTATTATTTTTATTTTTAATAGCATAAAGAAAAAACATTTGGTAATGAGAGCTAGATCTATTAATTCATAGCGAGAATTAATGTAAAGTGGTTTCGATTTAAAAATAACTCCATTCACTTTACTTTTAGGCCTGTTCCACTTCTAAGGATCGCCCAAAAAATTTACATAAAAGGTTTATATTATGTTCCATAAAACACTTCTAACGATTGCTATTGCAGCTTCTGTAACTGCATGTTCGGCAACAAATAATCCGCAAACTGATATTGATAAGCTGGCTAAGAATCTAGATATCAACTATACAGTGCTGAGCAATACCGGGGCGCCAGAAGGCACTGACTGTAAAGCTCTTGGTGCAGAATGGGCTGCCTGTAACTCTGTTGAAATGCGCATTAAAAATACGGGAGATGCAGTATCATCGATGAACTGGGCTATCTATTTACATAGCATTCGCACGATTCTTGCTGTAGACAATGACCAATTTACTATTACACATATAACCGGTGATCTACATAAACTTGAACCTACAGATAAATTTGACGGGTTTGCAGCGGGTGAAGAAGTCATTGTTCCAATTACAGGAGAATACTGGCAATTATTTGAAACTGATTTTATGCCGGGTGCATTTATCACCTCTCCAGAAACACAGCCTCGCGCCATTATCTCTTTAAGTGACATTAATGATGCCAGCACCTATGTCAGCGAAATAAAAGGAGATTTATACAAGCGTACTGCTGAAGATAACAATATTTTAGCAACCCCCAACTCCCGCTTTGAAAAAAATTCAAATATCAATCAAGCCGATGTAACACTTAATATCATACCAACAGCTAACAAAATTACTAAAATGATGGGTAATGCAGATCTTTCTCTCGGTCTGAATATTATCAGCACAGATCTGGATAACGGACAACTTCAGGCGATCCAAAAACGGGCCAGTTTATTAAACCTCAGCACTGCAGGAGGCTATGATGTAACCATCAAAATAGATAAAAAATCATTTAAAAAAGATATAGTTAAAGGAGCGTACAAACTTGACATAAGCCCTGAACAGACAACAATAGTGGCGGCAGATCAGGCTGGTGCATTCTATGCAATGCAGTCTCTTTTTTCGCTAGTCAGTTTAGATAATCGAGTCATTCCCGCGCTATCAATTGAAGATGCGCCACGCTTTACCTACCGCGGAATAATGGTTGATGTTGCACGAAACTTCCATTCAAAAGAAGCTATTATCGCCACGCTCGATCAGATGGCAGCTTACAAAATGAATAAACTACATTTGCATTTAAGTGATGATGAAGGTTGGAGAATTGAAATTCCGGGACTTCCTGAATTAACCGACGTTGGTGCTAAGCGCTGTTTTGATGAAAGTGAAACAACGTGCCTCCTTCCGCAGTTAGGCTCGGGTCACTCAACAGATAACTTCGGCTCAGGGTTCTTTAGCCGTGCAGATTTTATTGAAATTCTCTCATATGCCAAAAATAGAAATATTGATGTTATCCCTGAAATTGATATGCCAGCACACGCAAGAGCGGCGGTAATCTCAATGGAAGCGCGTTACCAGCGGTTAGCAAAAGCGGATGATATGGAGGCGGCCAATGAATACCGTCTCACAGATCCCAACGACACGTCCAATGTAACCACTACTCAATTCTACAATAAACAGAGTTTTATTAATCCATGCATGGACTCCTCTTCTAAATTTGTAACAAAAGTAACCTCGGAAGTGGCAGCCATGTATCAAGAAGCGGGAGCGGAATTAACAACTTGGCATTTTGGCGGTGATGAAGCGAAAAACATCAAAAAAGGAGGTGGTTTCCAAGATATTAACGCGCTAGAAAAAATTTCATGGAAAGGAGATGTAGACAGTGCTAAAGAGGATCTGCCATTTGCTAAATCACCCATTTGCAGTGCTTTAGTGGACAGTGGAAAAGTTGACGGCGTTGAAGAGTTACCCGGTTACTTTGCTGTAAAAGTATCAGAAATTGTTGCCAAACAAGGCATACAAAATTTCCAGGCATGGGAAGATGGCTTAAAGTACGCTGAAAACTCCAAAGCATTTGCAACCCAAAATGTACATGCTAATTTCTGGGAAACGCTCTTTTGGGGTGGCGCGACAACAGCATACGCATGGGCAGAAAAAGGTTATAAGATGATAATATCTAGCCCTGATTATCTTTATATGGACTTCCCATATGAAGTTGATAGCAAAGAGCGCGGTTACTACTGGGCGACTCGTGCAACAGATACACGTAAAATGTTTGCTTTTGCACCGGAAAATTTGCCGCAAAATGCAGAAACATCGGTTGATCGGGACGGCAATGGTTTTAAAGCTAAAGGTGAAGTGGATGGCAAGCCATTTTTAGGTTTATCGACACACCTATTTAGTGAAACCGTCCGCACTGATGAGCAATATGAATATATGGTCTTCCCACGTGTGATAGCTGCTGCTGAACGCGCATGGCATAAAGCAAGCTGGGAAAACGATTATAAGGCTGGTGTTGAATACTCTTTAGAAACAAACCTTGTAAACAAAGAGGCGCTTAGATCAGACTGGCAGCGTTTTGCAAATATTATGGGACAGCGGGAACTTGCGAAAATGGAAAAAGCAGGTGTTGATTACCGCCTGCCAGTACCCGGTGCAAAAATAAGCAATGGTCAGTTACAGATGAACAGCCAGTTCCCAGGCATCACACTACAATACTCTATTGATAATGGCGCAACGTGGAGTAACTATAGAAATGCTGTAAAAGTTTCAGGTGAGGTATCTATTCGCACAATTTCAGCGACTGGCGCGCGCACTAGCCGAGTTACCACTGTTAAATAACTTAATGTGTAAGCCAATAAGTTATTTATTCAATGTCGTTCAATTAAGCAACTTTAGGCTTATATACTGATGGTATTTAAAGCACTGAACATGAAAATGTCCAGTGCTTTCTTTTTTAGGCAGAATAAAATATTCACCGTCTTTTCACATAAATTGTAGTTTTTTTGGGGGCCTGTCTAGATTGTCGAAATATAACCTTTAAGAGCTCTTTTTGTATTTATTTTGACTGGTATCTCCGCTCCAGATCATGTTTCACAGTTCATGCTTTAAACTACGGGAATATCGCTCTGTAGGAGCGTTGTCCCAGCATTCCCCTTTACCGCTCATGCTCACATCTATTTTCATGGCGCTAAGTAATTTCCTATAATCATCGCTTGTATACTGGCTTCTCCTATCGGAATTATGTAGTAACCCCGATGCTGGTTTTCTCTGCCAATAAGCCATGTTAATAGCGAAACTACACAGTTAAGTACGCATGTTATCTGCAATAGACCACCCCACTATACCGCGCGAATATAAGTCCATGATGATAGTTAAATAGATAAACCCTTAATGCGTATCGATATAACTAATATCTATCGTCCAATAGCGATTAGCCTCATCAACAGTGAATTTCCTATTTAATTTATTCGGTTCAATACGATTATTGTGATTACTAACGGTGGTCGTTTTATATTTATTGGGGTAGCGAGCCACAAGCTCTAATTTATGCATGGTTGAGCGGGCTTTGTAACGGCCAATAGTAATGTTTTGCTTTGCCAATTCAGTCAACCATACGCATACTGCCCAAGATCATTTTGTACGTTTTGAAGGTGGTTTGTACCGCACTGTCTAGATATCAAAAGGTTTAATAGGCGTATTTTGCCAAGCATAAAACGCATTTGAACTTACCCGCATGACGTTACACATTACTTTAATTGGCCAGTCTGCTTTTCTTGTCGAAAATTTAATCGTTTAATATAGGTGCGGAATGTCGGATAGAAACAAGAATATGTCAGCAGATGTTTGTTGATAAAAGCTGGTTGGGTAATGATATAAAAGAAACACCTTGGTATATCTCTTCATTGGATTTAAATGCAGAATGCAGTTCGAAGTCACTGGCAAGTAGAAAGTATGCACTGGGTACTTGATATGACAGCCATTAATTACTACCAACGGAAAAAAGCAAGCTGGCACTCCAAATGAGTAGCGGCTGTAGCATATTTTCAGTTGAATTTTTCATCTCAGATGCAATCACGGAAAAACCACCTTTATTCTCCCGCACGCGCTATTTCATTAAGTAGTTTTATGGGATATTTAGAGCGAGAAGGTCGAATATATCGAAACTTTACTTCATTTCTTTTGCGAATAAGGCTCTGGCCTTTTTTAATGTTTCTTTCTCAATTAACCTATATCTCCATACTAGAAATATTTTCTTCATGAGGTTAATTTAACGATTGGTCTGAGTTGCCTAGATACTTAGCAAATGGAATGTAAAAGGCACTCAGAAGAGTGCCTTAGTGAAATATTTAACTATATAAGTGATACCGCGGTATTACTTAACCGATTTCATACGAGTCGCAATACTTTCAGCTTGAGTACCAATGATAACTTGTAAGTTATTTTCACCTAGTTTAACTACCCCCATTGCCCCTAAAGCTCTAAGTTCCGCTTCATTGACTACACTGCGATCTTTAAGGGTTAAACGTAAACGTGTGATACAAGCATCAATAACTTCTAAATTATCACTTCCACCAAGCGCGGTGACGTATTGAGTAGCTAATTCCCCCGCATCTACACTTGCTGTCGTTTTTGATCCATTTTCTTGCTCATCTTCACGGCCTGGCGTTTTAAGATTCAAGCCTTTAATTAAGGCAAGGAAAACAAAGTAGTAGATTGCAAAGAAAGCGATGCCTTGATCAATAAGCATGTACCATTTAACAGCAAGCGGATTTTGTGAAGAAAGTACCATATCCACAAACCCGGCTGAGAAACCGAAACCAGCCATCCATTGCATTGATGCAGCAAAGAATACAGATAACCCCG
>NZ_JBLIEK010000079.1:0-17791 GCF_047632995.1 Psychromonas sp. | reverse complement strand
CTCACTGTCTTTTTATGGGCTGCATTTTTAGCTTATATGCTGCTTTTTCATTATGCTCGTGATTTTTTTGAGCCGTTAGTTATGTCCCATTTTGACGTTGATTCTGAGCGGTATTATCAATTTTCAGAGATAAAAATATTTATCTATCTGCTCTGGACGTGCTGCATTATTTCCGTGCTCGCCATTATCAATACATGGAATAAAAAACGTCGGGAAGGGGATAATGTACCCGATAAATATCTCATTGTGATCATGTTATGTACGGTGTTTTTTGCTTTTTATTACGCTAAAACAGATCTCAATTATTTAAATGGACAGTTATCTATTTTAGCCAAGCTGTTTGGGGAATGACGTCGTAAATTTCTAGTAGCAGTCAAAAAGGAGACGTTTTGTCTCCTTTTTCATGTGCTGAAATAAAAGGGCTATAAGCTGGCTACCGTATAGATAGCATCACACAATTTTTTCAGTTGCTGTTTCTCGATTATGTAAGGCGGCATAATATAAATGAGCTTGCCAAAGGGACGAATCCAGACGCCAAGCTCTACCAGACGTTTCTGCACAACAGCCACATCCAGGTTTTCTTTCATCTCAACCACACCAATCGCCCCTAATACACGCACATCCTGTACTTGCGGTAAATCTATACAGGGGGCTAAATAGTTGCTTAGCTGCTGCTCTATTGTCGAGACTTTATCTTGCCAACCGATACTGAGCAGTTTATCGATACTTGCACAAGCCACAGCACAGGCCAACGGGTTGCCCATAAACGTCGGGCCATGCATAAACACACCCGCTTTGCCCTGACTGATGGTATTGGCAATTTTATTGGTGGTTAAGGTGGCGGCAAGGCTCATATATCCGCCCGTGATCGCTTTGCCGACACAGATAATATCTGGGCTAATGTCTGCAAATTCGCAGGCAAAAAGTTTACCTGTACGGCCAAAGCCGGTGGCAATTTCATCGGCAATTAATAGCAGATGGTGCTTGTCACATAAAGCGCGAATGCCCTTGAGATACTCCGGATGGTAAAAAAACATACCGCCAGCACCTTGAACAATAGGCTCTAAAATAATGGCGGCAATATTTTGTTGGTTTTCTTCAACTAATTGGGTTATCGCATTTAAGGCCGATGGATGCCATTCTTGATCAAATGTAATGCTGGGTTGCGGGGCAAACAGCTGTTTCGCCAGAAAATCATGATATAACTCATGCATTGAACCTTCAGGATCGGTGACAGACATAGCGCCAAAGGTATCACCGTGATAACCGTTACGAATGGTTAAAAACTGGCTTTTTGGTTGATCGAGTGCATGCCAATATTGCAGCGCCATTTTTAACGCTACTTCAACGCTGACACTGCCCGAGTCCGATAAAAAAACTTTATCTAATCCCTTAGGGGTGATTGCAACTAATTTTTTTGCAAGACTGATAGCGGGTTGGTGCGTCAAACCGCCGAACATAACATGCGCCATCTTATCAAGTTGATTTTTAGCTGCATCATTAAGCTCAGCCACGTTATAACCAAATAAACACGCCCACCAAGAGGACATGCCATCAATTAATTGCACACCGCTATCAAGTTCTAAGATGCATTTATTCGCCGAAACCACACCATAACAGGGCAATGGATTGGTCATAGAGGTATAAGGGTGCCACAGGTGTTTACTGTCAAATTGCAGATCAAGGGTCATAACGCTCACTATTTAATCAGATGTAAAGATATAATCGCTAATATATTGACAGTCTATCTTTGAACATTAAACTAACCAAACTATTTTAAGGTGAGAATTTATTATGAGCAACACAGTAATCCATCAAAACTGGACGGTTTCAGAAGTTGAAACTATGTATGAGATGCCTTTTATGGATTTGCTTTTTCAAGCGCAAACCACTCATCGCGCTCATTTTCCTCGCAATGAAGTGCAAGTCAGTACATTACTGTCAATTAAAACAGGGGCTTGCCCTGAAGATTGTAAATATTGCCCGCAAAGTGCACGTTATGATACCGGTCTTAAAAAAGAACAATTGATGGAAGTTGAAAAAGTAATCAAAGCGGCTAAAGATGCCAAAGCGACCGGATCCACCCGTTTTTGTATGGGCGCTGCGTGGAAAAATCCCAGGCCGCGCGATATGCCTTACCTTGTTGAAATGATAAAAGAAGTTAAATCATTAGGACTTGAGTCATGTATGACCTTAGGGATGCTCGATAACCAACAGGCAGCGCAACTTGCGCAGGCGGGGCTGGATTACTATAACCATAACCTCGATACCTCGCCAGAGTATTACGATAAAATCATCACCACGCGCAGCTATCAAGACCGATTAGACACCTTAGATAACGTACGTCATGCCGGCATGAAAGTGTGCAGTGGGGGGATTGTTGGGTTAGGGGAAGCGGGGAAAGACAGAGCTGGGTTATTAGTGCAACTTGCCAATATGCCCAAGCAACCTGAGAGTGTACCTATTAATAAATTAGTCAAAGTAAAGGGCACACCACTGGACAGTGTCGATGATTTAGATGAATTTACCTTTATAAAAACCATCGCTATTGCCCGGATCATGATGCCAAAATCTCATGTCCGTCTATCTGCAGGACGTGAAGATATGTCTGAGCAGACTCAAGCGCTTTGCTTTATGGCGGGGGCCAACTCAATTTTTTACGGCTGCAAACTGTTAACAACAGCCAACCCTGATGAAAACTCGGATATGGAACTATTTAAAAAATTAGGTATAAATAAAGAAGCGGTCAATTTCTCACCTTATGAAAGAGAGCAAAGTGTCGATGCGGCTATCGTACGTCACGGTGAAAAAGATGAGCTGTTTTACGATGCAACAAGTACGCTCTAAGCAATGGCGTTTGATTTTATAGAGCAGCAGCTGCAGGCTCGCAGGAATGAGGGCCTTTATCGGGCTTGTCAGACAATGACGGGGCCGCAAGGGCGCTTAGTAAAGGTTGCTGATAAAACCTACCTTAACTTCTCAAGCAATGACTATTTAGGACTTGCCAGTGATCCCGCGCTTATCAAAGCATGGCAAAGTGGTGCCGAGCTATATGGCGTGGGCAGCGGCGGTTCATATCTGGTTACCGGTTATAATCAAGTGCATGCCGATTTAACGGCGCAGTTAAAATCCTGGCTGGGTGTGGAAGCGCTGGCGCTGTTCAGCTCCGGGTATTCTGCTAACCAGGCGATTATCAAACTGCTGCTGGGTAAAAACGATCTGTTAATTCAAGATAAACTCAATCATGCATCTTTAATGGAGGCCGGCACGTTTGCTGATTGTAAGATGGTGCGTTTCAAACATAATGATATGGCGAATCTTAGTCAGTTATTAAACAAACAGAAAGGCAGCGCTGCGAATAAGCTTATCATTAGTGAAGGCGTGTTTAGTATGGATGGTGATTGTGCGCCGATCGGCTTGCTTGCAGAGCAGGCCAAAAACAATGATGCGTGGTTAATGATTGATGATGCCCATGGTTTAGGGGTACTCGGTAAAAATGGTCAAGGTAGTGTGGTTGATGCGGGTTTAAAAAATAGTGATATGCAAATATATATGGCGACTTTTGGCAAAGCATTAGGTGTTGGCGGGGCATTTGTTGCCGGATCGCAGGAATTTATCGACTATTTAACTAATTTTTCAAAACCTTATATTTACACCACCGGATTACCGCCAGCGATGGCTTACACTATCGGCCAAGCTGCGCATATGGCTGAAACGCAGTCGTGGCGCCGTGATAAGTTACAACATTTAATCAGCAGCTTTCGAACATTATGCGCAGATAACGCCATTCAACTGGGCGAGTCCAATACCGCTATCCAACCTATCATTATTGGTAGCAGTCAACAGACAGTCGCACTGGCGCAGCAGCTAAAAAAATTAGGATTCTGGACAACTGCCATTCGTCCACCAACCGTGCCGGTCGACAGCGCCCGTTTACGTATTACCTTAACGACGAATCATGAAGTCGACGATATAAAATCCTTAGTTACCGCTATCCGCCGAGTTTTAGATGAATTATAGAAAAACATTAAATATAAATAAAAATGCGGTGGCAAATTCATTTTCTAAGGCCGCGGACCATTACGACCAGTTTGCACAGCTGCAGCGAGATATCGGTTTGCAGCTGCTCCATCCGAGGAGCGATGGAAATGTCAAAGCGATTTTAGATCTTGGTTGCGGCACGGGCTATTTCAGTGAAAAAATAACTCAGATTTACCCTCATTGTGAAATGACCTGCCTGGACCTTTCTGCTGCTATGCTCGCACAAGTTGGCAAAAAAAATCTTGTCCAAGTAACTTGCCTGGAAGGTGATATTGATCACTTGCCCTTTAGTGCTAATCGTTTTGATATGATCTTCTCTAACTTGGTACTGCAGTGGAGTGAAGATCTGCCTTTGTGTTTACAACAGCTCAAAGCGTGTTTGGCGGTTGGCGGGACATTGTATTTTTCGACGCTGTTAAGTGGATCGCTTAATGAACTAACGCAAGCATGGAAAAGCGTGGATTTGCAACCACATACCAATGCATTTTTAAGTCTTGAAAGTATAAAAAATGCGCTTCAACAAGCGGGATTTACAAAACTAACCATAACAACAGAAACGCGAATATTAAGTTATCAGAGCGTGATTGCAGTGATGCGTGCATTAAAAGGGATAGGGGCGAACCATGTCCATGGTCACCGAGCAGTTAAAATAAGTGGCCGTAATCTTATAAAATTGCTTGAGCAGGGATATTTACCCTTTGTTAATGGGCGCGGAGAATTAAATTTAACCTATCAAGTGTGTTATGTAGAGGCGCAAAAATAAAATGGCCGAGATAAGAGAAAGCAAGACCTTTTTTGTAACCGGGACAGATACTGATGTGGGTAAAACCATCTGCTGCAAAGCCTTGTTACAATCCGCCAATAAACAGAATATTACAACACTTGCTTATAAACCAATCGCGGCGGGCTGCAGCTTAACGATTGATGGTTTGCGTAATGAAGACGCGCTTATATTACAAGAAAACTGCAGCGTTGACGTTACATACCATGACGTTAATCCTATCTCCTTGCAGTTAGCTATCGCCCCGCATATTGCTGCGAAGCTTGAAAACAAAACAATTAAATTAATGGATATCAGCCGTGGATTAAAAGTGCTGCAGGAAAAAGATGCAGAGGTGATTATTGTTGAAGGTGCTGGCGGCTGGCGACTCCCCCTTAACGATCAAGAGACTCTCTCAGATTGGGTCATTGCGCAGGAGTTGCCTGTAATTTTAGTGGTCGGCATGAAATTAGGCTGCCTGAATCATGCGCTGCTGACCTACGAAACGATTATTAATGATGGTTTAAAGGTAATAGGGTGGATAGCTAATCAATTACATACGGATATGCCTTATTACCAAGAGAATCTACAGCTGTTAAGCGCAAAAATCGATGCGCCTCTGATTGCAGAGATTCCTCATCTGAACGAGGTAAAGGATATTGATTTGGCACAATTTGTAAGCTTTTCTTTTAAATAGCGCATAAAATAACTCAATGTCTATCAATAAATCTTCTTAAGGTTAAGATTAATACATTGTTGTAGAAACTGTTTTTAGCAGCAGAGATAGTCGCTTTGTTAATTTTTTGAAAGAGATAGAATAAAGTGATGTATATTACAAATATATGTAATATAAGGTTTATTTGACGCTTTTTAAGCTTATATTGCAATACAATGGATTGAAATAATAATAAGGAATATTATATTTTGTTTCTAACAAACTTGTATCTCCAGATAAAAAATAAAAATAGTATTAAAACACTTTTTCTAATTGATATTTTATTTATGAAAGATATTAATGCTACATACGGGTTTGAAAATGGCGACGCTGTCATCGCGCAGTTTAAAAAATTAATCCAAATGCTACTTAAAGATGAAATTAAAAAGAGGGTGATTAGCACCTTTGGGCAGAAAGTCGCCTGCAATATAAAAAGGCAACATGCAGATGTATTTGCAGTCACTTTTTATGGGGATTTGTGTGAAGCCGCTATTATTGCAATAAAAGATACCATCATAAATAAACTGCTAATTTATCAATTTGATATAGTAAACCCAAATCTGCAAATAATTATAGATATAACGATAGGGTGCTCAAAAAGTGCCAGTAAGGATCTGCTTATCTATGCAGAAAAAGCGTTAAATAATGCTAAACAGGATTTTGAAACATTTAAGTTTTTTGATTCTAATCTCTATAAAAATGAAGCCTTTAATAATAACCTTGTTGATTTAATTAAATATAATATTGAACAAAAAAAAGTTGAACCACATTTTCAAGCGATATCCTGTAATAATCACAATAAAGTAGTCAAGTATGAAGCGCTTATGCGACTTTTTGACGAAGATGGCAATATGCTTCTTCCTGCAGCCTTCCTAGAAAAAGCTAAAAATTACAGGCTATATAACAAATTAATGCAAATATTAATCAATAAAGTTTTTGATGTGATAATGCGGCACCGCATACATGTAAGTATTAATTTGGAGTATAACGACATAATTAACCCCTTAATTAGCGATATTATTATCAGCAGACTTGTGCAGCAGGATGATATAGGTATGTACCTGACGATTGAGATTCTGGAGAGTGAAAGAATAAAAAACTTTGATGTGATTAATGATTTTATTCTGAGGGTTAAAGCATATCAGGTAAGTATCGCCATTGATGACTTTGGGACGGGTTTTTCAAATTATGAATATATATTAAAATTAAATGTTGATTATCTGAAAATAGACGGCTCGCTGATACAAAAAATCGATCAAGAAATATATATGAACCTTATAAAAAGTATTGTTATGTTTTGTGGAAAGCAAAATATAAAAACGATTGCAGAATATGTCAGTGATTTAAAAATACAAAGATATGTAAAGGCGTTGGGGATCGATTATTCGCAGGGCTACTATATTCAAAAACCAGTCTCAATAGAGAAAATTGTTGGAGAAAAAAGTGAAACGTAATTTAAAAAAGATTACCGACAAGACAGTACAAGAGTTGTTAGAAAATGAAATTATACTGCCATCGTCTTACTTTGAATTATTTGACAAAAACGCGAAAAGTTTAAGTATCGATATTAAAGATTCTCAATTTGAAAGAGAAATCAGTCATGTTATTGCAGATGAATTGAAAAATATAAATGCCTATATGAAAAAAGCTATCAAACAGATTGATATATTAAGTGATGTGACACAAGAAGCACAGGAGGCGATTAAGGATAAGGATGACAGTAAATTAAAAACGCTTACCTCTTCTTTGGTCGAGATGGGAAATGAAATCAAGGCATTAAAAGATGTTATCTATATTGACGCGTTAACAAAAACATTCAATAGAAAATGGATTTATAATCATGCCATTATGGAAAATGGAACGTTTGAACATGCAGGTTTTTTGCTTTTTGTTGAGGTAAATGATTGTGCTTATCTCGCTGATAAATATGGGAATGTAATTGCCGATAATGTGATTATCTATATAGCAAAATTCTTATCTGAAAAATTTAAAAAAGAAAATATAAAATGTGATATTGCAAGATATAGCAATGAGCAATTTTTAATTTTTATCAAAGAAGATAATTTTGAAAACATCACTTCCTTTATTAAAAATGCACGACTAGAGCTTTCTAATTTAACGTTAAAAAGTAAGTCAGGATTAACATTTAAAACAAATTTTAATTTCGGAATGGTGAAATATATTTCAAGTGAATATTTTCAACAAGCGGTTGAAAAAGCAGCCGCTTTGTCAAGCAAAGATAAAGTAAAAATTAAGATGTGATACGTTGTTTTGAAATTAGACCTGAATAATAATCACTAATGAGGTATAATCAATTGTTCCGAACTTTAAAGTAATTTAGACTATGATCAACCTAAATCATTAAAAAGCAAAATAAAACATAATTAAGGATTAAAATGAAAAGGCTAGTGATAAAAGTTGGTACGGCTGTCTTGACTGACAATAATAATATCGCCAAAGAACGAATGATGAACCTTGTTACACTTATTGCGACACTTAAAAAACAATATAATGTCGTTTTGGTGACATCTGGAGCAGTCGCAGCTGGCTATTCAACATTAAAACTTGATAAAAGAAAACAGATTGGGAAAAAAGCACTTGCTGCTGCAGGTCAGCCAATTCTGATGACCGCATATAAAAAGAAATTTGATATTTACGATATCGATACTGCGCAGATACTCTTAACAGAAGATGATTTTGACTCAAGAAAACGTACTAAAATGTTTCAGGAAATCATTACTGCCCATTTAGATAATGATATCTTACCTATTGTTAATGAAAATGATATTACCTCTACGCCAGATCAACAATTTGGTGATAATGATCAACTCTCCGCAAATGTTGCCCATGAAATCAATGCGGATATTCTGGTTATTTTAAGTGACATTGATGGTTACTATGATAAAAACCCACATGAATATAAAGAAGCTAAAATTTATAAAGTGATTAATGAAGTGCCTAAAAGTGCATTGCTTGAAACCTCCACGCCAAATAATGAATTTGCGACCGGTGGCATTATCACTAAATTAAAAGCGGCAGAGTACTTATTGAAACGTGGCAAAAGAATGTTTTTATGTAACGGTTTTGATCTTAGCGCTGCTGAATCATTTCTATTAGAGGGTGAGCATCTGTTAGGAACATTATTTGAGCCTGCAAAACCTGCAAAACCCGTAAAACCTGCAAAACCAGTAGAAGTATAAATTTAGTTTAATATACAACTGATTTGCCTATTTAGCCTTTTGTCTGTGCGTTTATATTTGAGCGCATAGCCTTAGGCTCTTCGTTGATTCTCCCGTAATCTAACTTTTTTTCTTGCTTTACAGCAAATGCTTTTATGACCATTTTGGAGCATTCGTAGTAATTGATTGACAGCCTATTTCTGCGATAAGTAATACTGGTTTCAGCCTATCCACCGTCCATAAATATTTCCCCCCCAAAAAAAGCCGCAGAAACGACTCTCAATTTAGTTAGGTTATTTTTTGGAATTATTTTAAGCCGTTTTTATTGGCTAATGCTTTGAGCATTGCACTTGTGACGAGAGTGATCCCTTTTTCAGAAACACGGAATCCATTTGTTTCATCTTGCGCTTTATCTACACCAATAGTTAAACCTGCCGGTATCTTACAATTGCTATCGATAACCACGCGGAACAACTTACAGTACCCGCCGACATCACTGCCATGCATTAATACTGACTCCTCGATAACACTGTGAGAGTGTGTGTGAACATTTGAAAATAACAATGATTTACGAATTGTTGAACCCGAGATGATACAGCCGCA
This sequence comes from Psychromonas sp., assembly GCF_047632995.1. Lineage (GTDB taxonomy): Bacteria > Pseudomonadota > Gammaproteobacteria > Enterobacterales > Psychromonadaceae > Psychromonas. The sequence goes on along the minus strand of NZ_JBLIEK010000079.1, from coordinate 8,493 downwards.
GGAAACGGTGGAATCAACAGCCAGACCTCGACGATCAATATTATCAAAAATGAATTTAGCGGGGGGGAGTTGCTCTTGATATGTATAAATTGGCCAGGATTTATCATACATATCAAGTTGTGGATTGGCTTCAACGAGTTCCATATTTGCCTCCCAAAATGAATCTATTGTACCTATATCTCGCCAATAAGGTTGATGCGTACTATTTGGATCTTTAAAAGCAAAGGCAGAGACATTATGCTTTTTGATGAGGGATGGAATAATGTCATTGCCAAAATCACGACTGGAGTTTTTGTTAATACAATCGCTTGACAGCTGTTTGAATAAAAATTCACTATTAAAAACATAGTTTCCCATCGAAGCTAAGCACAACCCTGGCTTATCAGGTATTTCATTAGGCTGTGCAGGTTTTTCATCAAATGCAGTAACTTTATTCTCACTGTTTATTGTCATCACACCAAAGCGGTCAGCAGCTTCCTGCGTGGAGACTTCGAGGCAACACACCGTCATATCAGCATTGCTTTCTACATGCTGCGCTAGCAGGACGCCATAGTCCATGCGATAGACATGATCGCCAGCTAATATCAATATATATTTAGGCTTCTCAGAACGAATAATATCCATGTTTTGATACACAGCGTCAGCAGTTCCTACATACCAATCATTACTAGTACGTTGTGATGCGGGCAATATTTCAACAAATTCTGATAAATTAGGCTTAAAGCTGCCCCAGCCGTGGTTGATATGACGTATTAAGGAGTGTGACTTATACTGTGTGGCGACACCGACACGATGGATACCCGAGTTGACACAGTTTGATAATGGAAAGTCAATAAGGCGGAACTTCCCCCCAAAATAAACGGCAGATTTAGCACGCCACTCGGTAAGTTCGAACAATTTATTACCGCGACCACCCGCTAAAATTAATGCATAAGTATCTTTTGTTAGGTGACTGATAAACCTATCTCTATGGTTTGGCATAAATTAATCTCCCAGTAGTTGAATATGAATATGAACAGGATACATTATTTGATTAAATGTTGATATCCATTATTGATATCTATTATTTATATAAACCCAGTATTTACAGTCGGTATGGTTGCATAAAAAGGATGTCTTCTATGTGAGTCTGGTCGTTTTCGATAGAGCGTGGCTATATATTATTGCTTAATTGTTCATGAAATAAAATTATGGAGGGTATTGTTGACTAGAGAATTATTTTGTAAATTTGGCAACCTTTGCCCTGATTATATTTTCAAATTAACGTTAAATAGATCACTATTGATGGATCTGCAATCTCAGGGAAGTTGGCTGCTTGAATCGGGGTTAGTGGCTACAGATAAATTACCAAATTACAGATTGCTATTAGATGCGCGGGCGTTGTAAAAAGTGAATCCGGTGGCGGTGAGATTATGAGCCACTACTTATCGATTTGTTGTGTAGTACAGGTGAAAATATGAGTTTAACTCAACGTTTATATCTATTTACTGCGATGGGATTCGGCCTGATGATTATCGTTTTCGATCTCTTGTTCCGATCTTGGAATACATTAAACATTGCGATGGATAAAGTTGATTATACTCAACGAGTAGGAGAAATTGTTAACCAATTACAGCTGCATATATTTACAAAGCAAGGCGCTTCAGCAGATCTATGAATTGCTGACCAGCAGCGTTTTGCTGATCTTATTTATTCTACTCGACTTTAATAACGCAACAGAAAGTTTATGCCAGTAACGGGTTGAAAAACATCCACAGGTTTTACTCTCTTTCATCACTTTATCCAGCGCTTGACTATACTCTAAGTATGCTCATTACAGGCTAATTTACTGTCTAAATTTTGTGTGTGTTTATTTGTCGTGAGGTAGTTATGAAATACAGAACAGCCGCCGTCTCGGGGCAGTTTTATCCCGAATCTGCACTGCAATTACGCTCTGAGGTCAACGCTTTTTTAACCGCGACGACAGAGGAGGGAATTCATACGCATGCGCTGATCGTTCCTCATGCGGGTTACTGTTATTCAGGTGGCGTGGCCGGCTGTGCTTATGCTTATCTTAAATCCATTGCCAGTCATATTACACGTGTAATTTTACTGGGTCCAAGCCATCGCGTGGCATTACAAGGCTGTGCTGTTTCTAATTATGAGGCGTTTGCTACACCACTTGGCCTTATTGATGTGGCAAGTGAATGTTATCCGCCACTGCTCAAGTTAGGTTTAGTGAGTAGTTGTGATTCTGCTCATCTATTAGAACACTCACTGGAAGTACAGCTTCCATTTTTACAGTGTTGTTTAGATAATTTTAAGATAGTACCTATTGTTGTTGGTCAGAACTCCCCACATACAATCAAGGAAATACTGAATGTGTTAAAGGTTGATGACGGTTCAACGCTGGTGGTCGTTAGCTCAGATCTAAGTCATTATCATCCCTACCAGCAAGCCAAGATCCTGGACAATAATACGATTGATAAAATTTTAAATTATGACCATACGTTAACAGGTGAAGATGCATGCGGTTGTTTTTCAGTGAATGGCTTATTGGATTATGCCCACAGCCAAAGATGGAAAATCAAGTTAATTCAAAAAACAAACTCGGGAGATATTTTGGGGAGTAAAAAAGAGGTGGTGGGTTATGCCAGTTTCATCTTGTACTAACCTTAGCGTGAGTGAGCAGGCTGTACTCAAAAAATTTGTCAGGCAAGTGCTGAATAATGCGGTAATAGATAAATCGCTAATATTGCCTAGTGAACCACAGTCTCTATCATTGTTAGCGCCAGGGGCCTGCTTTGTGACTTTATACACAGATCAACAGCTGCGCGGTTGTATTGGCACTTATGTGGCCGATCAGCCGTTGTGGCTTAATGTATGCCGCTATAGCTATTACAGTGCTTGTGAAGACCGGCGCTTTACGCCTATTGCTAAAAATGAATTGGCTAATATACGTTTTGAGATATCGGTTCTGAGTGAGCTTGCACCGATAGCAAATGCAGGTGAGCAAGCTTTGTTAACACAGCTAAAAGCGGGTATTGATGGATTGTTATTAAAAGAGGGCTATCGCAGCGCAATATTTTTACCCAGTGTCTGGCAGGCGTTAACAACGCCATCTGAATTTTTGCAGGCATTAAAGCTGAAGGGGGGCTGGCCTGCTAATTATTGGAGCCAAGATATTGAATTATTTAGATTTACCACTTTTGTTATTGAAGGAGAAAATAAAAACAGCTGAAAATAAGTGTCACCCTGCATCGCCTTTTGGCAATGCGAGAGAAGACAATGCAATCATAAAACGATTCAAGGCCGTTTTACAATTCCTAATCGGCATTGGCCATTTTTTGCTGCCTCCATCACGACAAGATAAACTACTTTTTTAGCAGAATCTTCCGTTTAAAATACCCTGCACGGCATACAAGGGCGTCGACAGTTTGTGAGCGCAGGCGCCATTAGCTGAGTTATTTCAACATTATTTTCTGGCGTTAACTTACCTTCCGATTTTATAACAAAGAAAAGATGAGAAGCCTTTATCTGCAGATATTAACGCTTGAGACAGCCCAACAAACCGCATTAGCTCCTGTGTTTATGAATCTGAGTAGTTTAATGGTATTACAGGAGTGCTTTGCTTTGAATTTTAGCCGTTCAGAGCTTAATAAATACGCCAGCTTTATCTCAACCACACTGCATGACACAAGTTGAGTTACTCTGAGCTTCGCTGGACTAATCTTTATATTTCCCATAGATGTCAGAGCGGCAAGTCATCCATCCATTAATCGGTGTAATAGAGTGTAATAGTATTTATTTTCTGGGTAGACTAATATATTTAGTTATTCTTAGTTAGTTAATTAAGATCTATAAAATGGTAAGCTGATAATTGTAACTCTTTGTTAATCAAGAAAAGAGCCCAGACGGAACTGGCGTTTAATACGACTGTGCTTTTCCGCAAAGGCGTTCTTACTACCTTTATGTTAGACGTTGGAGATATATAAAATGGTATTACTCGCCCTAAAGGACAAGCTGACTGGTTTGGATAATCAGAATCAGTTTGCGATATCTTTTCAAAACTCAGTCAATCACAACATCGAACAGCGCAGAAATTTCTCATTGTTAGTATTAGATCTTGATAAGTTTAAACAAATAAACGATCAATTTGGCGAGCAATCTGCGAATTTAGTTTTAACCTCTTTTGCTAAAATTTTATCGGATTGTATCCGCTTTAGGGATCAGGTTTTCCGTTATGGTGATGAACAATTTACTATTTTATTAAATGATGCTGATGAAATGTCGATCCCATATATTATAGACCGTATCGACAAGGCTGTTATGGATAATTCATTGCTCTTAGAATTTAATGTGTCGTGCCGCATAGGCAGTGCAGATTATAAAAAAAATGATGACCTTAGCAGTTTATTTGAGCGTGCTGAACAGGATTTAGATCAAGCCTACGAAAAAATGAAAATGGCGTGAAATTATCAGTACATACAGTATATAATTAGTCTTTTTAAATTAAGTAATAGCCTCTCTATTTAAATTAATTTTTACGGACGAATTAATTATGACAAAAATTATCAATACCACGACTGAAGAGTTGGTTATTTTATTAATCCAGCATATTTTTGGTCGTCACCCGAGCACTTCACATACAGTGCTGCTCAATCCCGATGCATCGCGCATGCACGCAACTATTTTATGGGATGGTGAGGACTGGTTGATACAAGATTCCAGCAGTAATGGTACCTATGTTAACGGCAATCTTATATTACATGGGGCAAAACAACGGCTGCGTAAGGGCGATAAAATACATTTCGGCAGTTTATTGGGGGATACTTGGAAAATGCTTGATGCCAGCCCCCCGAACAGCTTATTAGTGCCAGTTACTCCTGGTTTAAGTACAATTGAATTGTCGGATTTAGTTGTATTACCTGATGAAGAGTCGCCAGAAATTACTTTATATATGTCGCCGAGCGGTCATTGGATTTGTGAAAGTCAGTCGGGAATCTCTATGTTAAAAAGTGGAGATCTGGTTGGTTGTAGTGGACAAAATTGGCGCTTTATTGAAGCGAGAGCTAGCGATGAAACTCAATTCCTACAATCAAATGAGCTTCCGAGTTCACATCAGGTGGGGATCTTTTTTGATGTTAGCCAAGATGAAGAGCATGTTTCCTTTAAACTGAAAATGGATGAGCATGAATACGACTTAGGGGAGCGTAACCATCACTATCTGATGTTATTACTGGCTAGAAAAAGGCTTATTGATATAGAAGATGGTATCTGTGTGACAGAGCAAGGTTGGATAGATAAAGATGATTTATGTAAGATGATCGGGCAAAATGAGGGCCTTATCAATATCCACGTCTATCGTTTTAGAAAGCAGGTCGTTAATATGCTGCCCAAGTCATTTAATTTTCCACAGGCTATAGAAAGACGCAGTCGAGAGATTCGTTTGGCCTTTGATGATATTCAAATCAGAGGCGGCACGCAGATAATACTGGGAAAAATAAATTAGGCTCCAACTAATCAATCCTATTTAATCAGTTAACTATTCGATGCGCGCGGTATTGTTAACTCCCGCGCATCGTTTTATTTACTGTTTTCAACGCATCTGATAATAATACCAAATCCACTCATTATCTATTCATTTATGCTTGTTAAAATGAATGCGAGCTTCGTTATTGATTTTATAATTAGAACAACTAGTTACTGCAATCAATGCCTTGCTTTCAGCCATTTTCCCTCCGCCTTAATAGATCATCTAATTAATGGAATTGGTATAAATTCGACTCGATTTGATCTAGTGTGGAAAAACGTGTTTAACGACGTTTATATTTACGTTTTCTCGATTTTTTCTTTTCTACTTTATTTTCCGCTTGCTCAGCCATCAGCTGTGCCACCGCAATTTTTTCAACGCTTGCCATTGCAGGTGTCTCAATACTTAATGGCCCAAGCGCGCCAGAGCGCAGCTCATTTAACAAAATTGTCGAGACTTTATAGATATCGAAATGCCCGCCAGCACGTAAACAGCCGCGACGAAGTGCAATCGCTTCCATTAACTCGTGATCACTTTGTGGCAGCGTTTCTAACTCATAACGTTCTTTTAAACGTTGTGGGTAATTATCCAGAAGATACTCAGCAGCATAGTAGGCAATATCTTCATATTCAATCGCCGTATCTTTTATCGCTCCCGTTACAGCAAGACGGTAACCTGAATTTGCATTCTCAATTTTAGGCCATAAAAATCCAGGTGTGTCAGAAAGCATGATGCCGCTTGGTAAACGAATGCGTTGCTGCTGCTTCGTCACTGCGGGTTCATTACCCGTTTTGGCTATAAGTCGGTCCGCCAAGATATTGATAATGGTTGATTTTCCTACATTAGGGATCCCCATAATCATGGCGCGGATCTGTTTATCCTGGCCTAATCTATTGGGTAACATCTGTTCACACAGCTTGGTTATTTGATGAACTTGCTCTGGTTTACTGGTGGTAATGGCGAGCGCTTTTATCCCCTGCTCCTGTTCCAAATAAGTGATCCACTGCGCTGTGATCTCCGGATCTGCCAAATCAGATTTGTTAAGCACTTTGATACAGGGTGTTTTTTCTCTAATATTTGCAATGAGTGGATTTTCACTGCTATATGGGATGCGAGCATCAACGACTTCAATAATAATGTCAACTTGCGGCAAGACTTCTTTTATCTGTTTGTGCGCCTTGTGCATATGCCCGGGAAACCATTGGATATTAGCTTTACTCATTTGATTTATAACTCTTTATTGTTTTAGCCTTTGCTCATAATGTTGTCAATGAGTGCGCTTAAATTTAGTATGGAATAGTTCTATTGACGCCAGTTTAACTGATGGTGGGTAATAGATACATTTTATTTAATTATCGACCGGTGCATTTAACTCTGACTCATTTTGTTGACGCATAGCTTATTGCTAATTTGAAAAAATTATTTGCTAATATTTTTGCCCTCTAATTAATAAAATAAGAAAATATCCTCCACCAATAATCGAAACCAATGTACCGGCGGCAATTTGCATTGGAAATAATAATATTTGTCCTAACCAATCGGCGATAAGCATCAATAAGCCACCACAAAGCGCGGCAACAATGAGTTGTGCACGCGCTTGTTTGGCTCCCAACATGACGGCTATATGGGGTGCCAGCAAACCAATAAAGGCAACCGGACCCATAGTTGTTGTCACTAAGGCGCACAATAGGGCAACGGCGCATAACAAAATAATGCTGCAGCGTTGAACGTTCAGACCACGTGCCGCGGCAAATTGGCGTCCTGCAGAAAGAAGCGTTAGCCATCGTGATACGCTTACAATCAAAGAGAAAATCAGCATAACGCTGAAGGCAAGGGTGAGAGCCGCATCCGCTGTTACCCGGTAAGTAGAGCCCGCCAGCCAACTGATAATGGTGTAGCTGTCTTGTGTCCCTTTGGCCAGAGAAAATTGCACTAAAGACTCAATTAAGGCGCTAATGGCAATACCCGTCATAATCATACTTGCAGGCGAAAATTGATTCTTTCGCCCTAAAAGCAGTAGTAAAGCCAGCACCACCATGCTGCCAGAAAAAGCAATCAGCGCGCCGGATGCAAAGATATTTACACCCAGAAAAACACTCGTAGCGATTAACGCAAATGTTGCTCCCGCAGAAATACCAAGAATATCTGGACTGGCTAACGGGTTATAGACCAAACGTTGTAAGACGGTGCCCGCAGATGCCAATGCTATTCCAGCCGCTAACGCGGTGACAAATCGAGGCCAGCGAATGGCCCAGCTAAAAGTATCTGGTATCGCTCAAAAGATTCCTTGCTCACTTTGAGTCACGGTTGCGCTGATAATAAGCATTAGAACGGTTGCTGCAAACAATAATGGAATGACTGTGCCTGCCAATCGGGATTTACTGGGCGGAAGCTTAATGGAAAGTTGATCTTGTGCTTGCAGTGCCCGGCGGCTAAACCACAGCAATGCTGGCGCACCGACAATGGCGGCAGCAGTGCCACTTGGCAACATTTCCAGTGTTATTTGGCTAATTAATAGTGCTAAAATATCGGTTAGCATTAAGGCAAGGCTGCCGATAAGCATACTTGTATAAAGCTCTGCTTTTGCAGTGCGCGCGCCTAAAGCTCGCGCAATATTAGGGGCGAGTAAGCCGATAAAACTAATCACACCTACCGCCGTAATGGAAGCGGCAACCCCCCATAATCCCAGCGCAATTAATAAAATAAACAGTGGAATTACGTTTAGACCTCGCGCTTTTGCGCCTTGCTGGCCTAACCGCAGGACAGTTAAAATTCGCGGTGCAAACACTAAGATAGGCAGGGCAATAGAAATACGCGGTAATAACCAATGCACCATCTCCCAGCCATTTTGAGCGAGATCGCCCGCTCCCCAAATAAACACATTTTTGGCATATTGGTCGTTGAGTAGAATAATGGCGGTGGCGGTAGCTGCAAACAGAATGTTTACCATCATGCCGGATAAAATTAACGGCAACCCGGTT
>NZ_JBLIEK010000078.1:0-17835 GCF_047632995.1 Psychromonas sp. | reverse complement strand
ATTAATATGTTATGATCTTTTTTTAAAATGGGACAAGTATCACGTTAACACCTTTATCAAATCAATAATTTACTAAACTGTTACTTAAAATGTTGATTTGATGAGGCTAAGTAGATATTGTCCTGATGATTTAAAGAGAGATAGGTGCTCAGCTTTTCGTGCACTGTGATGTCTATAAAGCTATTAAATTTGTTGGAACTTATCCTCGTAACTTGATTTATTTTAAATGGAAAAGTTAACTATAAAAAGGGAAATAGAATGAAAAAAAGTAAACTGATTAGTGTGCTAAGTGCTGCATGTATATTATCAGCTTGTTCTGCTCACACATCCTTTCAATCTATGGATAAAGAAGTTGAATTGAGGGTAAATAAGAATGAACCAATCACGATTGCCGAGAACGCTTCGCAAACGTATTCCACAACCAGTTTTGGGCAGTATGTATTTAAAGCAACTTTAGATGGTAAAGAACCTATATATGGTTTGATGCCATTAAAATTTAATGGCGGATACCTTGCTGCGGATATAATGTTTTTTGCGCCGGCAATGTTTTTTAACTTGCGAGAAGTATATCCACACTATGAATTTGATGTTGACGCAGGTGTTGTCCGATATAAAAAGAAAGAGGAAGATAGTTGGGTTACATATACACCCACAAAAGCAGAAACTAAACGCGCTAAAAAATATTTTAGTAACTAAATTTAACAAGTTACTGCACGCGGACTCGATACAGTTGTCGCGGTTTTTGCTAAAAGAAAAAGCAGCAAAAACAACGCCAACTTACTCGCCGGTTAGCTAGGCGTTACTCGTAGATTATATGATTAAATTTTTCACTCTAATTTTGATGATAATTCCTTTCGCAGTAACCGCGGAAGATGACTTTCTTTCTAGATTTGTAGTCGGAAACTATTTGCTGATTGGGCAAGGGATTGATACTAAAACTACTTACAGTGGTAATGTTTCTATATATTTAGAAAATAATCAGTTGCAAGTTAAAAGAACTATCAATGGAAAAGTTACCATTGGGCAGGCGAACTTTAAGTTTACTTTAAATGGTGACTCTAAAGTTCTACGAATTAAGTTTTTTGAAAATAGTATCAATTATGAAGAAACTTGCCTGTGGAGTAGCGATTTGGATAACTACGCTCGAGTAACTTGTTATTTATATCTTCCTGATACCAAAATAGCTAAACCAGGTTTGGAAGCTCTCTTTATTGACCACTAAACGTGTAACAAGGCAATTAAATCGGACATAAAACAGCAGGCTTTTGTTCGTGCCTCAAAAGAATAGCCAGCTATTTTATGCCGTTTATGGATGGCGTTAGCTGTATTGCCCAGACACTCATAAAAGTGCTACTATAATGGTACATTTTACAATTGGGTATAGTTATGAGAGTTGAATTAGTCACAACGTTGAAGCGCCAAGCTACGAAAATTTTATCAGAGCTTCACTCTTCTAAAGAGCCTGTATTAATTACTGAGCATGGTCAACCATCGGCATACCTTGTTGATGTTGATGATTATGAATTTATGCAAAAACGAATGCAAATTCTTGAAGGCCTTGCTAAAGGAGAGTTAGCTATAAGTCGCGGTGAAACGATCTCTAATATTGAAGCTAAAGAGAAAATGAATAAATGGCTGAAATAATTTGGACAAACCCTGCGCTTGAAGACTTAAATGATATAGCTGAATATATTGCTATAAGTAATTTGCATGCGGCTAAAAAATTGGTAAAAAAAGTTTTTGACAAAGTCGAGCGACTTGAAGAATTCCCTGAATCGGGTAAAAATCCTCTTGAGTTAAGCAATCTTAATTATCGAGAAATTGTGGTTAATCCTTGTCGAATATTTTACAAAATAGACCACGACAAAGTTTTTATTTTACACGTAATGAGGCAAGAACGTGACTTACGCAAGTTATTATTGTTATCGTAATTACACAGCTAACCAATAAGGATAGGGCGTGTGAGCAACGCGAACCACGACTTAATCTAATTATTGGACAAGCCCGGGCGTTTATCTTTGCTATTTATAGTAAATATTTGAAACGGGGAACGAGGTGCTTGAACTTGTTGTTTGTGATGTTTTTTTCTAGCCGAGTGTTACCACAATCACACATGTCACCATCTGCAATTTATTGAATTAACACTTTTTTATACTTTCATCACGTATCCTTTTCTGATTAATGTTTATTTCGCCACAATTCCCTTTGTTTGAGCACGTCCTTGTTTTAGATCGTGTTGCTGTTGATGACAAGACGCGTACCGATGCGCAGTAAATAAAGCAGCATTTCACCTTGGCATAGCGTGCTCGGTGATGGTTTAGATCTGTTTACTCTTACTCTCTTTGTAACGGAAGGTTACCTGGTCGTCATCAAGGCGTAAGATGATAACACTGCGGTACAGGTAGCGGGTCGTCGCCTCTGCCGACATATTCGCAATCAGCATTCCAGGATGTTGGCGTTTTAGCGGGTAGGTAATAACCCGCTGTGCACATTAAGGTAATGAATTCACCCTGCATACCTTTGCTAAATTATCCTCAAAAAAAACAAGTGGTTACCGGCTTTGCTCAACACACAATGTGTTGCGTTTATTAAGCCCCCGACGGGCAGCACAAAACGCAGATGCGGATGACCGCACTGATAAATTGCCTGTACTTCAGCAACAATAACAGATCCTGAATGGACTACGGTTTAACGATGTTGACCCAGCTAAAACATGCTTGTAGAAAAACTGAATTGCATTACGTGAGATTTTAACGACGCTCCTGGATTTATGGGGGCAAGGTAGAGAAACTAGCGTTTCAGTTGTTCGATAGTGAGTTGGTCTGGGCAAGTATCGAAAAGACTGCGACTTGGCGCAAACATCGACTGTAACAATCAATTTTTTTGGGGTTTTTCCTTGTAAGATCAATTCGTTGAGGTAAGATTGATATAAATCATCAAACCGAGTTGGTTCGAGTGGTTCCATAAACAGCTGCAACTAAAGCCGTCAATATTGGCGGTACCTTATTTGTAGGCTTGATTGTGGCTGTGTGTTTTTTCTGCCGCACAGCGGCTTCGTTCAACAAGGTAATTTACGGCTTAGCGTCATTTTTACAAAAAATAGCAATATCGCCGCCAACCTAGTGTTGTTGGCGTTATGCAATAAAGTCAATCATCGTAACAGCGTAAGTACTTTCACTTACGTAAATTTTAAAGGGAATTTCATGAAAAAATTATTACTAGCAACCGTTATCACTGCCGCATTTTTATCGGGCTGTTCGTCTGTTCCAATGGAATCGATTGAAAGCAGTAAAGCAGCTCAAGATTTTAGTCAGCCTTCAGCGGATTCATCTGTTATTTACGTATATAGAAAAGATGCAATGGCAGGCGCTTCACTAAAAAAAGATGTCCTGATTGATGATGAATGCATAGGAGAAACTGCAACGGGTGTATTTTTCTATCAGGAAGTGGCTGGAAATAAAGAACATAAGATTTCTACAGAATCAGAGTTTTCTGCAAATGATTTAATTATCAATACAGAGAGTGGCAAACTTTATTTCGTCGAGCAATATATAAAAATGGGGTTATTAGTTGGTGGCGCAGGTTTGAAGGAAATTGATAAGGAAGTTGGTATGAAAGAAGTTTTAAAACTTAAGTTAGCCAAAAAAGGGACGTGTGGCGCTTAATTGTACGTAGCAATTGCATCTAAGTTGCTTCACTCGGATTCAATACAGCACCAACTTACTCACTGGCGAGTAAGTTGGTGAGCAATACATTAGATTTATATCAAAGTATGGAGTAACAATGAACAAGAAATTTCTACTAGCGAGCCTGTTTGGCTCATCAATAATTTTATTCGCTTGTGGTGGAAGCAGTGAAGATGACCCTGTCGTTGATACAGCTAAATCGGTATTTGTAGAAAGTCTATCTGGGACAAGTTGGGAACGAGAATGTTATCCTGTCTATGATGGTGCAACACTTCGCGCGTATAATAATTCCACATTGAGCATCAATTCAACATTACAAGTTACCTATAATGTTGAACTGTTTGCTGTGGCAGATACTACATGTAATTCGTTAATGCAGAATGTTAGTTTTACTTCTCAGTTTGCAATTACAGATAAAATTATTAGCGATGAAAGTATTGAAACTTATGGTATAAATTCGGTTTTTGTAGATAGTCCGGATATAACAGAAATGGCCTCGACATATAGTTTGATTTATATTGATGGTGAAAATCTACATTTGGGCGTGAATTCGGGTACAAATTTGGGTGATAGTCCTGAAACGAGGCATTCATCTATTTCCCTCGATGATTATTTCTCTAAAGTTTTAAATTAGAAATCCAAGTTTCTGCGCTCAGACTCGATACAGTTGGCGAACGCGGCGTTATGTTTATTTGGAGATAAGTGAAAACAAAACGTCTTCATATTGCATCATGGATGGCGCAACACTTGTTCTCAATATTATTGGAGCACCTATCGCTAAGAAGGATGCGATAGGAAAAGCATGAGCTACTATCTATCCTATTATCGGTTAGAACTTTTACTGATTCTCTGTATCATCTTACTACGGATTCCTCTTTTCCAAAGTGTGTGTTAATGTTTTTGTTTCGCGCCTTGTCGGGCATATGCAACAATTCTCATTGCTTCGTTGCCGATAGTGCATTTTAAACTCGGCTTTTCTCTGATAATGCACAGCTTAAAAGTTAGCTGTAACAGTAGCTGAATATGCATACCATTCGGTTCAGGTCCTTATCATGCACAATGACTGATATGATAAATTAATTGAAATGCTACAAAAAACTTGTTTGTGTTGGCGGCCAAAACACTTTGGATGAATCAAATGGGTATAGGTCAAAAATAAAAATACGCCTAGTAGGTTAATAAATAGGAGATTGCAATGAACAAAGAATTTAATGTAGAGATTTTATCTTTTCTGAAAATTTCTGAAATTGAAAATGGTTGGGTGGCAGATGATTATAAAGCGCTGTTAGCTATGATTGATCTAGGTGGAGATGAACTTGACGGAATGGATGACTCAGAGTTAAAAGAGATGTGTTTGATGTCATTGAATGATTTAGAACCTCATGAATCCGCTAAATTGCTTTTAACACATATTTTAAAAGATGAAATTACTGAAGGTAAGATAGATCAAATCAGTCATCAAATGCTTGAAAAAAATCTTTGGGAAGTACATGCAGATCCAGCCTTTCACATGAGCCTTTTTAATGCTTATGAACTGTTAAGAAAAGCCTACAATGGCACGTTCACTGAGCCGACGGGCGTTAAATTTACTATAAAAATAAGTGCAAATAATAAAGACTCATTTGAGATATTTGATCGTTCACTGCATGCCGTGATAGTTAGGTTGCTTGCAAATGGATTGCAGGAATCTGCAATATTAAATCGTCTTTTTGAAGAGAAAATCAGTGGAGAGAACTTCCCTGATGCAAAAAATATACTTTGGATACTCAAAGAACTATCCACAACAGACACTGAGCGCCAGTATGAAATTACAAGTTCATATCTTTGGTTTGGCGAGCTGGAAAATATTATGAGTTTTGAGGCAGACGCTCATGCTGATGTAGAGGAAGAAGATGAGGAAGGAAAATAATAGGAGACAGACCACGATATAACAACTGTGTCGAGGCCGGTGAGCAAACGCTAAAGCCAACACCCGCAAGGATCTGCTGCGTAGAGAAAATACAGTGGTGCATCCGGGCAGTTGAATTGCAGGTGCCGAATGGCTTGCTTGGTATTGGGAATGCGACCTTAATGAATGGGTTTGCTCAACCTCTCATCTTCGCAATAAGCTAGTTCATCAAAGTCTTTATATGTCTCTAACACGATAAAAATCATGTTATTGTCATTAATGCTAGCCTCCATTTAGTTTGTTTCACAACAACTATTATGGCGCTGGTATTACTAACCCACGCATTGGAGACTAGCACCTTAGTGGGAGTCATTATCTCTAGGTGTAAATAAAAACATGAAATTTCAACCGCTTCCAGATCCTCGTTAAGATGGCGTTTCTTGAGCTAATACTTATTGCTTTGCTGCTGCTGACTGCCTTATCCATTGTTTGGACCACGCTGCAAACGGGTATTTCCCCCATGATGAGCTCCGGTAAGGCTTGCCAAGCGATGCTTGCTTCAATAGATAGAACTGCAAAGGGTCCTTTAATTGATCTCGGCTCTGGTTGGGGAACGCTCGTTATCGCTCTCGCTCGTAACCACCCACATCAACAAGTGATAGGCTATGAACTGTCATGGTTTCCATGGTTGGTCTCAATAATTAGAAAATATAGCTTAGGTCTGGATAACCTAACGCTTTATCGCAAAGATTTTAACAATGCTGAACTCAGCAATGCTTCTATTCTATTTTGTTATCTTTTCCCTGGCGGTATGGCCGCTCTGCATCAAAAACTGCAACGCGAACTATTAAATGAGATTATTATTGTGAGTAACACATTCGCTTTGCCTTTGTATCAACCGACAAAAGTGATCAGACTTAAAGATATCTACCGAACGCCTATTTACGTATATTATTGGCGGCCAAGGTGATCTTTTACTGAGCGGAAAATAATGACGATAAACAGCCGGCCGCAAAATAAGGCAAGCATTGGCGTAAGTAATTATTGCTAACAAAAAGCAGCAACTTAAGCGCCGTGTAACGCGGCGTCATATTTTAAGGGAGTTACAGTGGCATTTACATGGTCGAGCAATTTTAATGAAATAGATTGGAATGAATTATCCGAACTTTTTCGTATCGCGCCTCTTGGTCAAAAGTCGGCAAAACATTTGCAACTTGTTTTCAATAGTAGCTTGTTCAAGTTCGTTGTTATGGATTCTGGCAAACTAATTGGTGCTGGCCATTTTTCAAAATGAACCCCTTGCTATTGAATCTGGCGTACTGAAATAAAAACAGAAGTTACTGCACACGGACTCGATACAGTTTTTGCAGTATTAAGTGGTATAATTTTCACCATCATTAAGGTACTAATAAATATGAAGATAACTCCAAATATTAAAAACATGGCTGTTTATACGTTTATCTATGGATTATTCACTTCGGCTTTGCTCTTTAGCGCCCTAATTGATTATTCTAACAGGGCCTTGCTGGTAATCATGTCGTTGACAAAATTTGTCAACGTGGTTCGATTTATCTTTATAGCGCGAAAAAACATTTTTTTTATAAATGATCAGTTATGTATTAATGGCTCGTTAGTATCTGTTTCACATAAAAATAAATGGTTGGCTTTTCTTTGGTTAGACTCTATCGAATATGAAAGCTCTCCTTGGAAAAAAAGCAGTATGGGAACTCTATCTCATTATATGTTTTCTAAAGAACAATGGACTTTATTAAAAAGTAATACAGAAGACGATGTTGTTGCCACTTAACAACAAGGTTAAATCGGACGTTATCGTTTTTGCAAAAAGAAAAGCAGCGTCAATCTCTGCATCAGTGTTTGAGGCGTTATTGAATTTCAATCAATTGACAACCCAAGGTGTTAAAAATGTCAGAATTACAACAAAGCACAAATCAACCTGTTCTCTTAAGTTCTCAAGATGATGCCGCTAAAACCCACGCACTTATTGCTTATGGTTTAATGGTAGCGGGGTTATTCACCGGTATATTTTGGATAATAGGTGCCGTTTGGGCAATGGTTAAAAAAGATGAAGCTAGCGGGACTCTTTTTGAAGATCACTATTCCAATATTATTAAAACATTTTGGTGGGGGCTTGGACTGTCAATAGTTGGCTTTCTGTTAGCTTTTGTTATCGTTGGTTATTTTCTTTTGTTAGCGGTGTGGATTTGGTCTATTTATAGAATTATAAAAGGGCTGGCAAGAATCACTTCCAATAAAAGATACTATTTATAACAAAACAGATCACCACGCTACTCACCGGAGAGCAAGGCGTTGAATGTAGCAAGTAAGCCAGATAAATCATCTTCAGCGGTTTACAAAAAATATTCATGTGATGGTCGTCAGCATTGTAGTTAAATGAATTCGAGAGCAGAAGCGCTGTTCTTTATCAATAACTGTTCCAATACAAAAATGGATGGTGATCATGAGGGGGTACCTTGTGAGAATGATTCTCGCTTTTAACGTATTTTCAAAAGGAGTTTTAGATAATGGCTGATATTGTTGGTGTAATAGGGGTTTTAATCTTAGTAATTGGTGGAATCCTATTTTTAATTGCAGCATTTAAAGAAAGTATTATTTGGGGGATTGCTTGCTTATTAATAACTCCAGTTGTGCTGGCGTTTACTGTCATGCATTGGGATGTCGCGAAAAAGCCATTTTTCATTCAATTAGCAGGTCTTGGTGTAATGTTAATTGCTGGATCATAAATCAAATTCTGACAAAGCAAAGCAGCGATGCATTTCAGTTGTCGCATTTTTTCCTACAAGAGGAAGCGCCAACCAATCTACTCACTGCTGAGCAGGGCGATAGTGTTACCCGCATAGTGGACACCTAAAGTCCAAACAACGCACTAAGGAGTATAATGGAACGCTTATTTTACAAGGATGTCAGTGAATGTACCGATGCCGGAGTTTACAACTCATTCATCCAAGATCTGCCTGATGATCTACAACGCTTATGTGAATTTGTACAAAATTTATTGATCCATGCATATTGGCTAGAAAAATACGATTGCCAAATAGATGATGCTGTTAAGTTTTCTGAAATGCAGACAAGATATGCTAAAGATATTCTTGATCTCGCCATGTTAAAAACGCAAGAACCTTTAGACAAAAAGAGAGAGCCGAAACAGCGAGTTGTTAGTATCTGTAGGGATTTTTCATTAATTTTATGCGCAATTCTTAGAGCCAAAGGTATCCCGTCTCGTACCCGATGCGGATTTGCAAGCTATCTCACTGCAGACCATTATGAAGACCATTGGATCTGTGAGTTTTGGAGTGCAAGTAAATCTCGCTGGGTAATGGTTGATGCGCAACTTGATAATGTCCATTTAAAAATTCTTAACATAGACTTCAACCCTTTTGATGTTCCATCTTCTCGATTCATCTATGCGGGAGAAGCATGGGAGCTGTGTAGGTCGGGGAATGTGACACCAGAAAAATTTGGAATTTTGAACCTAAATGGACTTCCTTTTATCAAGGGAAATTTAATCCGAGATCTGTTTTCATTAAACAAAATTGAGTTGCTCGGTTGGGATACTGGATGGGGAATCTTACCGGAGTATATTACTCCTATACAAAATAACGATGAGATGGCGCTACTTGACCAATTGGCAATCTTAAGTAAAAAATCTGATTTTGCAAAGGCAAAACAGGCGGTAGAGTCGCAACAAGGAATTAAATTCCCAATAAATTGGTGTCTGTCTAAATCTCCGTCAATCACTGATTTGTACGCAAAGTACCAGTAACGCATAATAGACGGCTGCACTCGCACTCGTACAGTTGGTGCTGTTAGATTAGGCTGTTTGCAATTATTACTGTCAGCGCGCTTATTGTTTCTTGCTGTATAAATGGGATTTGCAACGAGAGCTGAATTTCTCCCATAAAAAATCCCACGCCAAGGTGGGATTTTTTGTCTGGAGAGGAAGATATCAGTTGAAACGGCGCAGTTTAGATAACACATCTATCAGCAGGGTAATATCAACGTGCTCCTCATCTAATGGTTTACCTTGCCAGTTGATGCTGTCTATCTGGCCATCGGTGGAAAACCGGGTGATTTTATCGCGTTCATAAATTACATATTTTTCCAAATCGCCAGAAAGCAGATATTGGCGAGGCTGCTCATCAAATAAACTTTGGCCACTGCTGTACTGATCTGCACTAGATTGGGTACCCAATAACGACTGCATTAATGTGGGTACAATATCAAGGTGGCTGGTCATGCGTGTTATTTGCTGGGGCGCTCTACCTGGCCATAACATCACTAACGGCACATGCGCATTACTAATCGTCGCTTCTGTACTGGAACTTTTTTCAAATGACGCACCGTGCGTACCGGTAATTAATACAATCGTATTTTCCAGCTGTTGTTTTTTCTGTAATGCAGAAATAACGGATTTGATCTGTTGATCTGTACTTAATATCTGTTGTTGATAGAGTGCTAGTTTCTCTTCCCGTAGCGCTACGCTTAACGTTGCCCCATTTTCGGTCGACAATTTATTTGCTTGTTCATAGTGCAAAAAGCTAAACCATTTTGAGCTGTTATTTTCCCCATCAAACCATTTATTCCAGTTGTGCGTGATGGTGGTGTTGTTATTTACCGTGCTGTAATTCTGTAACTCTTTGCTTCTGAGCTGGCTAAAACTGCTTTGTAAAAACTCAGGATGAAGAAAACCTATGCTTGAAAATAGACCAAATTGATAGTTTTGCTGTGCCATACGCGAAATTAAAACGGGGGGGATGTAGTTAAGCGTCACCTCAGACCAGTAGCGATTTGGCAGCGCATAAAAGAGACTGAATAATCCCTGAGAGCGATTGCTAGCACCACTATAATGGTTTTGATAGGTAAGCCCCTGCTGACTCAGTTGATATAGAAAAGGCATGTTTTTTTGGTTAAGCATATCAGCACGTAAGGCATCAACGGTTATCAGCAAAACATTCTTAGCGGGCGGGGTTGGTTGACCCTCTGAATAGATTAAAGGCGTTCTCGGATAATGTAACTCTATCCCTTTACTCGCTTTTTGCTGGCGAATACGTGTAAGTAATTTGTCATCACTTAACCAGCCCTGTTTTTTCAAAAACGTACGCGCGGTCATCGGATAGGAAAGAGGATAAATCGCTTTTTGCTGCGTAATGGGGCGGTATTGTGTTGCATCCGCCCAGATAAAGGTTAAATGGGTGATGATAAAAGCGGAAAGCAGAAAAATTGCGATCGGCTTACCAATAGACTTCGCTTGTAGAAAACGGCATTTTTTCCACACAAAGAAAGAGAGTGCCAACTCAATAATAAAAATAATTGGAATTGAGATGTAGTGTAAATTAATGGAATAGATCTGTTCGACCTGCTCTGGTCGTTGCAAAAACTGCCAAATCAAGGGGTTGAGATGGAAATTGTAAAGCTTGAATATTTGCGTATCAAGTATTAGAAAGGTAATGGCGGCGGTGCTGATCAGTATTGCACTGAGGCGATATAAACGCTGAAAGGGAATGATAAATGCTAGAGGGAATAAAATCACTCCGAAAACCATCGCACTTAGAAAGCTGAAGTGGCCGATTAAACTGATAAATTGATAGGCAATCCCTAATCCCGAATCGGGTATGCCTGCATATTTTAGATAACGCAGACTGATCAGTGAAACCAGTATCAGGTTGAAAAAAGTAAACCAATGCCCCCAGCTGATTAACCGGGAGACGTTATCGTGAAATTTATGACCAGTTTCAACCATTTTATCTATTGTTCTTTTGAATTAATTGATGCGCTAAAAGCTTTAATAAATTTTTCGCTTAGCTGCTCGCGATTGCCGACCGGTACGTTACTATTAATAATATGGGTGATGCTGTTACCGAGAATCATCAAGCTTAAGTCAACGGATACATCATTTTTATGTAATACCTCAAGGACTTCATTGAGTATATCTTCAATTTTCTGGCTTGAATATTTAGAAATAATGGGCATAGTAAATTCGTTAACTCTAATAAAAAATGATTGCATATAATAACATACCAATTAAAAAGGTGGCCTAGTTTTTAACTTTATTAGCAAAATCTATTTTCTAGACACTGTGGTTACTATTATTGGCTCTTCCAATGTGTATAATTCAAACCTGTTTTTTAACTCTCTTTTTTAAATATGGTGTAACCGTTATGAATATCTCCGCTAATAATATCATTTTACACTCTTTAGATTACAGCCCAGAAGGGCAGCTGCAGTGTAAAATGCGAGAGGGTGAGTTACCTATCTCGCCCTCTATCGAGCAACTTTTAACGGATCTGCACCGTACCTATCAAAGCAAAACCAATAAAGCATTTGCCTCTTTCTGCGAGCCGACAGAAAAACCGCAGCTATTTCAGCATGCGTTAGAAGAGGAGATGTCTGGCAAGCTGGATTTTGTTAGTTTTTCTCAGCAGGCTGCGAGTTGTTTAGTCGAAGAGTTACAAAAACATGACTTTGCTGAGCAGGGCATCTTATTAGTAAGCAAATATAGCTGGACGGCAAGTGATTATCTTCTGCTTGCCCTGCTACAAAATAATGAATCTATCAGTGTCAATGAGAACCTTGAACTGCAGGAGAGCCAGCATATTGAAACCAGTAAGATTCAACTGGTTGCCCGTATTGATTTAACTATGTTAGCGCGAGATCCTCAATCGAACCGCTATATCTCATTTATTAAGGGGCGAGTTGGGCGCAAGGTGGCTGATTTTTTCTTGGATTTTATGGGCGCCGAAGAGGGCTTTGATGCCAAAGTACAAAATCAGGTGTTGATGAAAGCGGTTGAAGAATTCTGCGATAAGGAAGCACTACCTGTTGTCAAAAAGCAGGAAGTGCGCGAGGTGGCGTTCCAATATTGTAATGAGCAGTTAAAGCAGGGCGATGATATTGATCTTTCTACCTTATCTGAACAGATGCAGGAGTCACCAAAATTAGAGGGCAGCTTTTATGATTTTGTCAGTGAAGATTATCAATTAGAAACCTCTTTTCCTGCAGACCGCAGCGTGGTCAGAAAACTGACTAAATATGTTGGTCAGGGAGGGGGGATAAGTATCAGTTTTGATCAGAAGCATCTGGGTGAGCGTATTCAATACGATCCTGCCAGTGACACCTTAACTATCAAAGGGGTTCCGCCTAATTTGCGTGAGCAGCTAAAACGCGATGCTAATCTATCGCCTGAACAGGAAAATGAGCAAGATCAACGTCCTCCGTTTTAGTAATAACTTGACGGCATTGCCACAATGTTAGTTAATATCCTCAAACTACTTGAAGATGCCGATGCTGATTGTGCATCTTTAACTAATTTGGATATAAGATAGTCAACGACAGTGTTGATGTTCAACAATTAGATGAGATTTTAATGAAATTATTTGTACGTGATTTAACTGTTATTGATGCGTCATATTTAGATGCAACACGCGGATTTGTAGGTGAGAGTTATCAAGTTGATATTGTTTTGCAGGGCACGCTAAACGAGCAATCAATGATTCTTGATTTTTCCTTAGTGAAAAAACAGATTAAAGCCATTATTGATATGGAGATGGATCATAAGCTATTGGTTCCACACGCTTCAGAAGATTGCAGTGTGGTATTTGACTCACAGCGTGCACAAGTGAATTTTAAACTGGCTGATCATTCTGTTATTCAATTAAAATGTCCCAATGAAGCTTATTGTTTTCTGGAAAGTGAAACGATTAATGTCGAGTTGTTAGAGACCTATCTTGAACAAGTTATTTTATTACAGCTTCCTGATAATATTTTAGATTTAGAGATCAAGCTGCGCAATGAACAAATTGCGACTCCTTTTTATCATTACACCCATGGTTTGAAAAAACACCATGGTAATTGTCAGCGAATAGCGCATGGTCACCGCTCTAAAATCGATATTTTTATCAATGACATTTATAATAAAGAACTGGTACAAGATTGGGCAAACCGCTGGCAGGATATATATTTAGTAAGCCGAGATGATATTATTGAAAAATCAGATTTGTCATTTATTGTAGAAAAAAATGACATTGACAAGTTATGTACGGCTTATCATGCACCACAAGGTTATTTTGAGTTGTTAATGCCAGCACATAGGGCGGAGGTTTTGCCAAGAGATACTACAGTAGAAGAGCTGGCAAATTATATTTGTGAACAGATCAAAGCGCGAAAAGGCGATGATAAAGTGACCGTTTACGCATATGAAGGCATTGGTAAAGGCGCAATTGCAGAGTTGTAATTTTATAGGAGAAATGAATGAGCGAAGAAACAATTTTCAGAAAGATAATAAACAAAGAGATCCCATCTGATATGCTTTATCAGGATGATTTTGTGACCGCTTTTCGGGATCTTTCACCGCAAGCCCCGACCCATATTTTAATTATACCCAATAAATTAATCGCAACCGTTAATGATATTGAAATTGAAGACGAGTTACTGATTGGCAAGCTGTATAGCGTGGCAAAAAAATTAGCTAAGCAGGAAGGTATTGCCGAGTCAGGGTATCGCTTGATTATGAATTGCAATAAAGATGCAGGACAAGAGGTGTTTCATATCCATCTGCATCTTCTTGGTGGAAAACCACTGGGAAAATTGGTTACCGCGTGATTGTTAGGCCGTTATTTAAATTACATTTTTGGAGTGGATAATGAACATAAAAACAAATCTTGGCTTAGTATTAATTGCTGCTTTTATGCTTGGTGGCTGTTCAACCTATGTTGAACGTTTGGACACTCAAGAGGTAATTGATTTAAGCGGTGCCTGGAATGATACCGATTCACAATTAGTGGCGCGCGAGATGATTGAAGATTCGCTGTCACGGCCTTGGATCAATAACTTTGCAAAAGCCGAAGGTAAAGATCCCGCTGTTATTATTGGCACAATTAAAAATTTAAGCCATGAACATATTAATACCAATACCTTTGTCGCCAATATGGAGCGCGAGTTGATTAACTCGGGTAAAGTGCAATTTGTCGCCTCATCGTCAGCGCGTAATGAGATTCGTGATGAGCGTGCCGATCAAGACCTGAATGCAACTGACGATACCCGCAAAGCGGCCAAGCAGGAGTACGGTGCAGACTTTATGATGCAGGGGCAAATCAATACCATTATTGATATTGATGGCAAAACTCAAGTGCGTTTTTATCAAGTTAATTTAGAGCTAATTAGTCTTAAAGATAACCGTAAAGTATGGATTGGTGAGAAAAAGATTAAAAAGTTAGTTAGAAACAGTAAATTACGCGAATAATTTTAGGTTATAAGTCCGCCTTAACAGCAATCAAGTGCATAAATAATGTGCCTGATTGCTTATCCCTTCTTTAATCCGGGTATAACAGATGGTTAAATTTTTATTCATTATTTTCTGTACTGTTCTCTGCACTATTATTTCCGGCTGTGCGCGGCAGCAGCAGGAAAATAAGAATTTAGCAAACTTATTACACAATAAAACCCCGCAGTATGTACTTCAAAAGTTACAAGCGAGCAAGCCTGCTGAGCGTGATCAGGCGCAGTTTCATCTAAATATTGGTTTTTTACAATTAATGAGTGGTGATTTTCAGGGAGCGATTGAGACTTTTTCTCTTGCTAAACGAGAAATGGCGGCATTGGCAGCGAGCTCTGTCAGCGAAAATGTTGGTGCAGGCACATTGAATGAAACGGTGCGAAGCTATAGCGGATATCCCACCGACAGAGTGATGGTGCATAACATGTTGGCGCTTAGTTACCTGTTTAATAATGATATTTATGGCGCTCGTGTGGAGATGCTACAGGCTGATATCGCCATGAAAAAACTGGCAAATAGAGATTCTCTTAGCGGGCAGTTAGCCAGCACACATCTTTTAGGCGGCATTATTTACGAACTCTTAAATGAGCAGTCCAATGCCTTAATTAGTTACAGAGATGCTGCGGGTATTATTGAACAGCGCGGCCTGCCTTTACCTGTCGGCCTGCAGCAAGCTTTGCTGCGCATCAGTTTTAAGCTGGGGGCGACAGATCAATATGCCACTTATAAAAAACAGTTCCCCAGTCTGCCGGCACCCACTACTAACAGTAATAAGACTCAAGTATTCGCCTTCTATTTTGATGGTGTAGTGAGTCAAAAAAAACAAAATTCGATTGTCGTTCCTAATCATGATTTTTCGCAGCTGATACGAATTTCTGTGCCTGCTTATCCGCCAATCAATGCGCAGATGGGGCGCGCTAAAATAACGCTGCAGGGCGAGCAGTTAACAAGCGAATTGGTTGAGAATGTCGATCTATTAGTCAGGGAAGATCTATCAAAAGAGTATCCCTCTATTTTATTGCTCACAACCACCCGCGCCATAGCCAAATATCAATTGGTTAAAAAGGCAGAGCAGCAAGACTCCCTATTTGGCGCGCTTGTAAATATCGCCACGCTGCTGACAGAGGTCGCTGATTTAAGAAGCTGGAATATGCTCCCTGGCAATATCCAGTTTGCTTATATCGAAACGGCAGAAAATGAGGTTGTTATCAATAGCCCTCATTCTCTATCGCAAAAAATAAAGATTGAGAGTGGTTCTGAAAACGTATTATTAATTAATGGTTTATCGAATGAGGTGTTCCACTATCAACAATAATAGGGCGATAACGGATAAATTCAGCAGCCGGACTGTTTTTCCAGCGCCGCTATCTTTTCATAAAGCGATTTAATAGCAGGGATCTCCAGATGATGGTGCGCTGCTTTTTTTACTAAATAACCGCTGATATATTCATTTTCAGTGGCCCGTTTAAAATGGATATCGCGATTCATTGATGAATAGTTTAGTGCGGTTTGTGTTATTACCTGTTTGATAATCTTCACCAATTCATCTTCTTTTAGACTCAAATTTTCAGCTCTCGCCACTTTTAATGCTTCGCGGCTGATCTCTTCAATCTGTTGGTGAAATCTATATTCGAGTAACTGGCCATTGTTAATTTGGTAAATCGCCGTTAACGGATTGATCACTGCATTGATCAGTAGTTTCAGCCATAACTTCTGCTTAATATCCTTGACCCAATAGGTGTTGCCCAAGGCGAGTTTTAACGGCTCTACAATATTTTCATATTGCTCTGCCAGCTGATTAAACGGCCCTAAATAGGTGATACCCAGACCTGTCTGTTGGACTGTCAAGGGGGCATGTAATAAACTCGCGTTCGCCGTGGTTGCGCATATTATAGGGTTGTTAGGCAGTAGTGTTTGAATTTGCTCTGCACAGCCCATGCCGTTATGCATCAAGATAATGACTTGCTGCGGGCCTATCATTTTCAGTCTCTCTTGTATCGCCTGTTTTACTTGCGTTGCTTTAACACAAACAAGCAGAGGATCTGTTGAGTTTATTAAGCGCGTGGCGGATGATATCTTAAATTGATGGCGTTGCTGTTGCAGATCTTGATAGTGCAGCGTGTCAGATAATAGAGCGCGACGACTAACAAGTTGAACATCTTGACCTGTACGCTTTAAATTTGCAGCCCATAAGCAGCCAATTGCACCTGTGCCGATAATTTGCCACATTTTGTTACCTTAATGATTATTTTGAAGGGTGATTATAGCTCAGCAGCGTGTTTTCTGGTAACTTAGGTCCATTATATTAACGTTAACACAGGAATAAAAAATGCCTTCATTTGATATTGTTTCAGAAATTGACATGGCTGAAGTTAAAAATGCCATCGATAATGCGAATCGCGAACTTGACACTCGTTTTGATTTCCGCGGTGTTAAAGCCAGCTTTTCTTTCGTTAAAGATGTGGCAAAGTTGACAGCTGAACATGACTCTCAATTAAGACAGCTTGCCGATATGCTGCGTGTTCATTTGATAAAACGTGGTGTTGATGCGCGTGCGATGGATTTAGAGTCCCCAAGCAGTAGCGGGAAAACATGGACACAAACGGTTAAATTTAAAGAAGGGGTGGATCAACCCACTTCTAAGAAATTAGTCAAACTGATTAAAGATAATAAAATGAAAGTGCAGGTTGCTATTCAAGGTGAACAATTACGTGTGACAGGTAAAAAACGTGATGACTTGCAAGCGGTAATGACCTTAGTGAAAGGGACTGAACTAGAGCAAGGGTTCCAATTTAATAACTTCCGGGATTAGGCTGCTGACGTACCATTAAGCAGTTCGCTTACGAACTGCTTGTCTCACGTTTGAAAACGCTAAGCTGCATTAAAAAAATTACCAGATAAGATCGTCTGGCACAGCAAAATCTGCATAGGGATCGTCGTCTTCAAAAGCG
>NZ_JBLIEK010000077.1:0-18453 GCF_047632995.1 Psychromonas sp. | reverse complement strand
GCGATTTTTAATATTGGTTTTGTTTAATGCATCCTTAATGAGTTGGTTATTGAAAAATAGCTCATTAAAACTACCGTCTGCAATGGCCATTTCAAAACCTTTATATAATTTATCATGCAGTGCTTGATTATCTTTGTTTACAAAGAAGTACATGGCAAAGGGGTAAACCAGCATTATATTTTTTTCAACGGTCAGATTTAGCTCTGGCCGCTCTTCAACCTCACTCCAGGGTTCATGGATTGCGCGAGGAAAGTAATCAAAACGTTCCCCTTCCAACATTAAAAACAGATTAGGGTATTTAAGTGTGGTAACGACGGGAATATTAGCACCTTTTAAAATTTGCGTATCTCCCCACTGAGTCCCTTGTCCCGCTTTTAATTGCTTGAGATCTTGTAACGTTTTAATATTATCAAAACGTGCTTGGTTTCCTTTTTTGATAATAAAGATACGGTGTCCAAGCAACCCTTTAAACATGGGGATTCTGACAGGTTTTAACTCTGACTCTAGGGTCGGATCAACACCTGCCCACATAAGATCAATATTGCCCAATTTTATTTCATCTACCAGCCGAGACTGAGGCAATTCTTCGGAGTGCTGACGTACAATCGCTTGCGGATCGGTTTTTTTGAGTGCTAATGTCAGAATATCAACGGCGAGCTGTTCTTTTACTCCCGCTACTTTATTAATAACCACCTCAGTGCTTTGAGCCTGTGCTGCTATAAAAAAGTTTAAAGCGATAAATAAAATACCGACCCATTTTTTTTGGTGCATATGGAGATCTCCCTATATCTTGTTGTTATGTATAAAATGTCAGGCGGTCTGGATTGATAAATAACCAGAAAACGCAAAACAGATATAATTCAAAGTATTACCTTGATTATTAAGTCGTTTTTTGGAAAGACAACTTTTTTTGGGGTAAGAATATACTCAGTTCTATTATTTTCCACTTACAAAGATCACATTTCATGAAGTCTTGCTTTTTATTTGCAGTGAATATGTCATCTAGGGGCTCGGCGAGTTGTTCGCCGTGATACCCCTTATTGAAGCCGTTATTGGTCTGGCTCTTTTTATAATTAGCTGAGCAGCTTAATTTAATAAAGTACTTCAATTTTATTTGATACTTTTTGCGCATTTATTATGGCTGTTTGTGTATCCTTCCCTCTTGCAATAGCAACACCTAAACGGCGTGTACCGTTAATGTTTGGTTTTGCAAATAAACGGATCTGTGAGCCTGTAACTAAGCCTAATGCCTGGCTAAGGTTGGCAAATCTAATATCTTCTGATTGACCCTTGCCTAAAATTACACTTGATGCTGTCGGGCCATATTGAGTGATCGCCCCGATTGGCAGACCCAAAATAGCGCGGACATGCAGTGCAAATTCCGACATATCTTGTGAAAGCAGCGTGACTAACCCCGTATCGTGTGGGCGAGGCGAAACTTCATTAAAATAAACGTCATTATCTTTAACAAAAAATTCCATACCAAAAAGGCCGTACCCCCCGAGCTCTTTTACTATTTTTTCAGCGATTTTCTGTGCTTTTTGTAGTGCCCGTTCTGACATTATTTGTGGCTGCCAAGATTCACGGTAATCACCATTTTCTTGTCGATGGCCAATAGGGGCGCAAAAATGTACCCCGTCAATAGCACTTACAGTGAGCAGCGTTATTTCGTAATCAAAGGGAATAAAACCTTCAACAATGATTCGTCCGGCGCCGCTGCGGCCACCTTCTTGAGAATAAGTCCAAGCCGCGTCTAAATCAGCGTTAGACTTAATCACACTTTGACCTTTACCTGAACTACTCATGACCGGTTTAATAACACAGGGAATACCGATTTTTTTCACCGCTTGCAAATATTCCTCTTGGCTATCAGTAAACAGATAGGGAGAGGTTTTAATACCAAGCGTTTCAGCAACTAAACGTCGAATCCCTTCTCTGTCCATGGTCAGCTTTGTAGCGCGCGCGCTCGGTACAATATTAAAACCATCTGCTTCTAAAGCAACCAGTGTATCTGTGGCAATTGCTTCAACTTCCGGGATGATAAAGTCAGGTTGCTCGGCACGAACAATTTCTTCTAAACGTTTTCCATCGAGCATATTTACGATATGCGAAGAGTGAGCGACCTGCATGGCTGGGGCGTTTTCATAGCTGTCGGCAGCAATAACCTCAATACCAAAGCGTTGCAATTCAATAGCGACCTCTTTACCTAACTCCCCAGATCCCAATAAAAGGGCTTTTGTTGCACTGTTCGTTTTTGCACTACCAAAAATGGAAATGGTCATAATATTTAACTCGTTGTGTAAATGAAGGGCTTAAATAGGAGATAATAACAGAAAAGGTGGGGGTGGTTGGAGTAAAAAGTTAAAATTTATAGGATAAAAAACCTCTGTAATTTAGTATTTACAGAGGCAATACGACTCTCTTTTAATTACAAGATCTGCTCGCCACCAAATGCATCAATCACTGCGGGAATTAATTGCTTAATTTCACCTGTCATTAATGCAAAATCCGCATCAAAACGTGCCGCAAAATCATCTTTGTCAATATCTTCGTTTTGCTCCTGTAATACATCTGCAAATTTAATGCGTTTAAGTGCAAACTCTTCACCAATCATAAAGGAGATACTATCGGCCCAGTTAAGCGCTAATTTGGTAACAAACTTATCTGCGGAGAGGTGATTTTTTATCTCATCAGATAACAGGTCTTGCTGCTTGCAACGAATAATACCCCCTCCTTCTAGGGCTGAACATAATTCGGCTTCATCTTCTAACTTAAAGTTAGCGGGAATATTCCCCTCCATTAACCAGTCGGTCATGATCACATCCGCTTGGTTTTTAAGTTGAATTGGCACAACAGGTAAGCTGCCCAGTGATTTACGCAGTAGTGAAATTAACTCTTCCGCTTTGCGTGTGCTTGATGCATCAACGTATAACATATCTGCTTCAGGATCTATCCATGCAAAAGTTTGTGAGGTTCTGCTAAATGCACGTGGTAATAGCTGCATCACTATCTCTTCTTTTAAGCTATCTTTCTCTTTTTTCTTGAGTCCACGGCCCTGTTCAAGTTCAATCGCTTCAACACGCTCATTAAGCTGATCTTTAATGACGCCGGCCGGTAACATCTTCTCCTCTTTTTTGAGGCAGATAAGGATCTGTTTTGTTGCAAGATGGGTATACATTGAACCCGATTTACCCATTGGGAATACCCAGCCAAGCTTTGAAATATCTTGGCTGCCACAAGGTTTGAATTTAAATTCTTCAAGATTTTTTTCTAACGTATCCGCATCTTGTTCAAGTGGGCGGGTAAAACGATAAACTTGCAGGTTTTTAAAAAACATGGAATGCACCTTAATTAAAGAGAAATAAAATAGAACAAGAGTGTAATTGATTTTATATCAAGCAGCAAAAAATGCTTTTTTGTGAATAACTTCACTGTTCAATGTAAATTGACCTCTATTTTGTTCTGCTTGGTCACTTTCGTTACTCTGCTAGGTTACAATGGCCCAATCACGCAGGTTCTGTGTGGTTTTATTGAAAATTTATTGCAAAGAGATAAGATCACGCTCGTTTGCTGTCGTAGGTGAATAAAATCACTGCCATCTAAATACACAGGTGGACCTTTAATGATTTATTTTATTGAGTTTATTTCATGACGAAATTATTGAGTTACCACCGCTATATCTTCGCCTTTTTTTTCTTATTTAATCAAATCAATATGGTTAGTAGTGCTTGGGCAGATTCTGCATCTCCGAGCTATGATTTGGATACACTGCCAAGCCTTGATTTTGATCAACTGCTGGCTGCCGATGTGCAAGTGACTTCGGCAATGAAACGCTTGCAGAATATGTCAGAAACTGCTGCATCGATCTATGTTTTAACCGATACAGAGATAATGCGCTCAGGCGTTACCTCTGTTGCACAGGCCTTGAAATTAGTGCCGGGAATGCAGGTTCGCCAACTAGACAATAATCAATGGGCGATCACATCAAGAAGTACAGCGGGGCGTTACTCAAGTAAATTATTAGTAATGATCGATGGACAGAGCATCTATAATCCTGGTTTTGCCGGCGTCTATTGGGAGGCTTTAAATATACCTTTATACGATATTGAGCGTATTGAAGTGATTCGCGGTCAAGGCGGATTATTATGGGGAAGTAATGCAACTAATGGTGTTGTCAATATCATCAGCAAACATACCGCCGATACGCGTAGTGTATTGGCTCAAGTTGAAAACGGTTCGCAGATAGACAGCAAGGTAAATTTCAGAGTCGGTGGTGATTTAGCTAACTACAGTTCATTTCGCATTTTTGGTGGCTTTGAAGATACCGATCAGTCCACAAAAAGTAGTCGCTCTGTTTTAGCAAATGATGATGGTGAAAAGCAGAGCATCGGTGGGCGAGTCGATCTGAATCTAAATGATAATCTCTCCTTACTCGCACAAACTCAATATACCCATATTGAGATGGGACAAAATTTAGAACTAGCGGATTTAAATACATATGCCACTGAATATATTGAAGATCAATATACGCGGGATCATCTGCAAATAATGTCAAGGTTAGAGCATAGATTATCTTCTGTTTCCAATCAAATGCTACAGATTTCAATGAGTTCCCAAAAAGGTGAACAGCGCTATTATAAAGATGATTTTTTTATTACCGACATAGATTATCAGATGAACACCTTGCTTAATGATATTCAATTTGATTGGGGAGTAAATTATAGATATAACGCTATTTCTATTGAAGATACCGACTATATTAGCAGTATCGATGACATTGACTCATACAATCACTTTGGTGGTTTCCTTCAGGCTCAATTTAATATTACGCCAGATAAACTTAAGCTGATACTTGGTAACCGGTCGGAAAAAAATAGTTTTACCGGTTGGGAACATCAGCCAATGGGGCGTTTGCTTTGGACCCCCAATTCAAGTCACACATTCTGGGGAGCCGTTTCACAAGGGGTAAGGATTCCATCATGGATTGAATCGAATAGCCGAGTTATTGGCACTTCTCAGTTTGCGATACCAACAGTGATCACCGGCAGTGCTGATATTGATGCTGAAAAATCAATTTCTAAAGAGTTAGGATATCGCTATACGGAAAACTTATGGAGTATGGATCTCTCTCTCTTTCATACTAAAGCGACAGATGTAATTGCTATCGATCCTAGTATTGATTATGTAAATTCACTGGTTCGCCTGGATTTTGTTTCTGATGCAAAGCTGACCACCTATGGTGGTGAAGCGATTATCAAGTGGCAACCTTATGAGCGATTAACAACGGAACTGGGTTATAGCTTTACCTCTTATAAATATGATCTGCCATCAGGCACACAGTCCGCTATTGGTTATGATTCCTATTTACGCCAGATTATTGCTAAGACTAACTTTTCATTAACAGCTAATCATTCGATATTTGCAGTTTATCGGATTGAAGAGGGTGACGCATATGGCACTGATGATTATAGTGTTTTAGATTTAAGTTGGAATTGGCAGGTGACACCGTCTGCCACACTCTCCTTAACCGGAAACAATCTACTCTATGGTAAACATTTGCAGTATAACAATAGCAATGAAACTTATACGTTATCTACTTATATAGAACCAAGTTATGTTGCTCGTATAACAGCGGAGTTTTAGAAAAATAATTATGTTTGTCTTACGTAAATGTTCTGCTTCATTATTATTAGTTATGATACTTTTTGTGTCAGGACAGGCTGCTGCCAGCTCAAGAGAATACGCCATTAAATCTGGTTTTATTTACAACTTTGCCAGATATTCTCATGGTGAATGGTTTAATGCTGAGCTAAAGCCGACTTATAACATCTGCAGTTTTGATGCTCAATTTGTCGATATTGCTACTTATACGCTTAAAGCGCGTACTATTGAAAATAGATCTGTTGTTGTTCATCTTTTAACGTCAGAATTTAAAGGCATAACGGATTGTAATACGTTGTTTTTATCAAAAAATGATATTGATAAATGGGACTATTTGAGTAAAAACGAACCGTTATCGAAATTGATGTTGGTGGGGGAATTTGATGGCTTTATTGGATCTGGCGGGCATCTCAATTTTTTTATTGTGGGTGGTAAAGTTCGCTTTGAAGTGAATCCTGATAAGTTGAAGCAATCCGGTATCGATATGAGTTCTAAAGTCCTTCGTTTAGGTAGAACGAATAAAGGGAGTCTTTGATGGCTTTACAACGCGCCTTGTTTGGTTCATTAAATGCCAAATTGTTAATGATCTTGATGATGGTCGCACTGTTTAGCAGTATTACAATTGCAGCAATGTTTACCCTTTATGAGCTCAATGCGGTTACTAAAGCAGAGAATAGCAGGCTTAACGCTATTGCCAATATTTTAGCACCAAACTTAACGGCAGCAGTGATTTTTCAGGATGAGGATAGCGCAGGCGAACAGCTCAAGTCTTTGCTTGGTCAAAGCAATATTGTTAGTGCGCGAGTAACGGATGTTAATGATAACGTTTTCGTTGATCTGTTTGTAAAAAAAGATAACAAAATAGAAATATTTACTGAAATGATGGTTATCAGCACGCCTTTAAAAATGAAAGGTATCGATTATGGGCTACTGGAAATAAAAGCAGATTACTCTTTAGTGGAAGAAAGCTTGTTATTTTTCAGTGCCTTTTTGTTAGCAATTTTAGCTTTAATTTTGGTTCTTAGCTTCTTGCTGTCACTGTTTTTGCGTAAAAGTCTTATCTACCCGCTTACTCACCTTGCCGCTGTTGCTGATCGCGTAACGAAAACCAATAATTATAGCTTGCGCTCAGAGGTTTTATCGAGTGATGAAGTCGGTAACCTTGCTAGTTGTTTTAATTTAATGCTGGAAACGATCGAGGAGCGAGATAATTTATTAGAGGTACAAGTTCAGCTACGGACAAAAGCATTAAAAATTGCAAATAGTCAACTTACTGAGCAGGCATACAGTGACTCTCTTTCTGGTTTACCAAATCGTCGTTATATTTTAGATAAGTTATCCGATCTTATTAAATACTCTGGCGATATTGATTTTGCTGTATTAGGTATTGACCTTGATGGTTTTAAAGAGATCAACGATACCATGGGGCACGATTATGGCGATCTTCTCTTAATTGCGGTGAGTAAACGTATTGCTGGCGTGCTGCCTGAGTCTGCGATTGTCGCCCGTATAGGGGGAGATGAGTTTATTGTTCTTATCGAAAATAGTGACAGCAGAGCGGCTATCGAACAGGTCGCTCAAGATATTAATCGTAATATAGCAAAGCGTTTTGTTATTAAAGATAAGCATGCCTACGTCACCACAAGTATCGGCATAGCCGTTTTCCCCGATGATGGGGGATCTGTTGAAGATATCGTTAAATGTGCTGATCTAGCTATGTATAAATCCAAGGAAAGTGGCCGGAATTGTCATCACTTTTTTGATCCTAAGATGTTAGATGATTTAGTTAGTAAAAGGGCGCTCATTGAAGATTTACGTGGCAGTCTCGAACGAGATGAATTTGAACTTTATTACCAACCTATTATTGATCTAACGACGAATAAAGTCTGCAAAGCTGAAGCCTTGCTCCGTTGGCATCATCCGGTTAGAGGAATTGTTCCGCCATTAGAATTTATTCCAGCAGCAGAAGAAGTTGGATTAATCAATGATATTGGCGAATGGGTGGCGCGAACGGCAGCACGCGATCTTGCTGATATTCGAAAAATGGGAGCTGAGGATTTTCAGGTAAGTATTAATGTCTCGCCCTTACAATTTAAAGGTGATGGTCAGTGGATGTTAAATTGGTTTGACTATGTTTGTGAACTTGGCTTAAGTCGGGATGCAATTATTGTTGAGATCACTGAGAATTTATTGATGGAAAGTGAAGAATCAGTTCGTTCTCAGTTAACGAAATTGAAAGATCAGGGAGTAACTATTGCAATTGATGACTTTGGTGTTGGTTACTCCTCGTTGTCTTATCTGCAAAAGATGGATGTAGATATTCTGAAAATTGATAAATCATTTGTCGACTTTCTGGCAACAGAAAGTAACAGTCGCGACTTATGTCGGGCAATGATTATGATGGCGCGTCATTTAGATATTCAAGTTGTGGCTGAAGGTATTGAAACTGAGGCGCAAAAAAAGATATTGGCCGAATATGAGTGTGAATTTGGTCAAGGTTATTTATTTTCTAAGCCATTGCCTCTGCAAGAGTTTAAGCAAAAATATTTTAACTGTTTAGCAAAAGTTAATTTACACCCTACTATGTTTTCTGATCGCTACATCTTTAATTATAAAATCTGCTTAGCTGTAGAATAGATGAACCTTTCTTGAAATAGCGCCCCAAAACTGTAATACCTCTGTAAATTTTGTTTTAGTATTACGGCTGATTATCAACATTTGTCATATAAATGTAATAATACCTAGTAATAATACCCTGATTTAGGATAGAGAATAAGTAGGTAATCTAATGGCGAGTCGTATATTAGTTGTTGAAGATGAAGTCGCAATTCGTGATATGTTATGTTTTGTGCTTGAACAGCATGGTTATGAATGTATCGAAGCTGATACCTATCAAGCTACGCTGAATCAATTAAAAGAGCCTTACCCTGATCTGATTTTATTAGATTGGATGTTTCCTGGTGGCAGTGGTATTAAATTATTACAGTATTTAAAACAGGATGATATATTACGTCAAATTCCCGTTGTAATGTTAACTGCACGGGGTGAAGAGGAAGATAAAGTACGCGGACTTGAAAATGGTGCCGATGACTATGTGACCAAACCTTTTTCACCTAAAGAGCTGATGGCGCGTTTAAAATCAGTTTTACGCAGAGTTAACCCAACCTCGCTTGATGACTCATTAGAAGTGGGAGACTTGAAGCTAGATCCTGTTTCTCACCGTGCAACACTTGACGGCGAACCATTGCAGATGGGGCCGACAGAGTTTAAATTATTACATTTTTTTATGACACATTCGGAACGCGTTTATAGCCGTGAGCAACTCTTAAATAACATTTGGGGGACCAATGTTTATGTGGAAGATCGTACGGTAGATGTCCATATCCGCCGTTTACGTAAGGCGCTACTGGATCACGATCATTTAGTGCAGACTGTACGTGGTGCCGGTTATCGCTTTTCAACACGTTTATAATTGATGAGTAATTAATTTGAAAATATATTCATGGAAAGAGTTGATCTGGGCATTAGTGTTCGTTTACCTGCCTATTTTGATTATTGGCTCCTTGCTTAACTGCTTAACACAACTGTTGCTTGCTTCCTTTTTTATTCATATTATTTGGCATTATTATTACCTTAAAAAACTAAATGACTGGTTATGGAACAGTAAGAGTACGGTTTTACCCGAAGGTCAATCTGAATGGGAACATGCATTTATGGGGATCCATAATATGCAGCAGCGTCATCGCAAACGTCGTAATGATTTGGCCAGTGTGATCAGACGTTTTCGCGCAGGTTCAGAAGCGCTGCCGGATGCCGTGGTGGTTTTTCATAAACAGGGTGACATCATTTGGTGTAATCGATTGGCGCAAGTTCAGTTAGGTTTTAAATGGCCAGATGATTCTGGTGAGAACATCACTAACCTTATCCGTAATCCGCTCTTTGTCCGTTATCTTCAAAGCAATAACTATGATCAGCCCCTGGATCTGATTTCACCGAATAACCCAGAAAAAACATTAGAATTTCGTGTTATGCCTTATGCGAAACATCAACGAATTTTAATTGTACGTGATGTCACCACCTATCGACAGCTTGATGAGATGCGCCGTTCATTTGTAGCCAATGTTTCCCATGAATTACGGACTCCGTTAACGGTTCTGCAGGGCTATATTGAAATTCTTGAGACGCAGGTGCCGCCCGATTCTAAGCAAGCCAAAGCCATTACGGTACTTGAGCAACAAACTGGGCGCATGTGTTCGTTGGTTGAACAGTTGATGACACTCTCTAAAATTGAGAGTGGCCCCAATATCGATTTAGATGGATCTGTTAATGTACCCGCACTGCTTGCACAGATTGAAAGTGAGGCGCTAACATTGGGCCGGAAAAAAGCATTGCATATTCAATTTAATGTCACAAAAGATCTGCACTTACGTGGCGATCAGATGCAACTGCGCAGTGCGATGGCAAACTTGATTTACAACGCGATAAATTACACACCTGAAAAGGGCGCAATTAAAGTTATCTGGCGGCGATGTGAAGAGGGCGCTTATTTCTGTGTGATGGACAATGGCGATGGCATTGCGCCTGAGCATATTTTACATCTGACCGAGCGTTTTTATCGCGTTGACGGCTCCCGTTCGCGCAACACAGGTGGATCTGGACTGGGTCTGTCAATTGTAAAACGTGCATTAATGCATTATGACAGCCAATTAAATATTGAGAGTAATTTAGGTGAAGGCAGTCAATTTTCATTTGTTATCTCAAAGAATTACTTTGTTGATTAATCCCGTCTCAGTGCAAAAGATCGGTTGCAGCTGTTTCTATCGGATATTAATGGTATCCGCTACAATAGTTAAAAATCGCTCGAGGAGATATTATGAAAAATAGAAAAATTGCCAATAAATTAGACCAATTATTAGAAATTCATCAATTTAAAGATTATTGCCCAAACGGGTTGCAGATTGAGGGCGTTGCAGAGGTCACAAAAATCATCACAGGAGTCACTGCAAACCAGGCGCTAATCGATTTTGCCATTGCGGAGAAGGCTGATGCGATTTTAGTGCACCATGGTTATTTCTGGAAAGGCGAAAGCCAAGAGATTGTGGGGATGAAATTCAAACGTATTAAAGCCTTAATTGAAAATGGCATTAATCTTTACGCCTATCATCTTCCGCTGGATGTTCATCCGCAGTTGGGTAATAATGCGCAGCTTGCCAAATTGTTGCAGATAACTGATCGCCGCCCGTTAGAACCGTGGGATAAACGCAGCGTTGGCCGTGTTGGCAAGTTTGCACAAACGATTAGTGCTGAGCTCCTAGCTGAGCGGATTGAGTCAGTTTTATCTCGTAAACCTTTACATATTGACGGCGGCAAAAAAGAGATCAGCTCCGTTGCTTGGTGCACAGGTGGCGGGCAGGATTATATCACTATTGCGGCAGAGCAGGGCATTGACGCGTTTATCAGTGGTGAAATATCGGAACGGACGGTGCATATTGCAAGAGAGATGGGGATCCATTATTTTGCGGCGGGCCATCATGCGACAGAGCGATATGGTGTGCAGGCGCTGGGAGATTGGATCGCCTCTGAATTAGATCTGGACGTGCAGTTTAAAGACGTTGATAATCCGGTTTAATATTCACTTTATCGGCTATAAACAAGCAATTATCTAATAAAAATCATCCTGAGTTTGAAACTAAGCCAGCTTTTACTTATGATAGACGCAGAATAGTACCAACATCCAATTTAATCATTTAGGGAATAAAAATGAAAACATATAACATTGCTTTACTTGCAGGTGATGGCATTGGGCCAGAAGTTATGAAGGAAGCCGTTAAAGTACTAAATCTGGTTGAGCAGCGTAATGAGAATATTAAGTTTGATCTTCATGAAGCTTTATTTGGTGCGGTAGCCTACTTTGCAACGGGCAGTGCTTTTCCTGAAGAAACCAAAACTATTTGTGATAACGCTGATGCAATACTTAAAGGTACTATCGGACTTAATCATGAAGATTCTAAGAAAATCCCAATTGATGAACAGCCTGAACGTGGCGCATTACTTCCACTGCGTCGTCGTTATAATACATTTGCAAATTTCCGCCCTGTTTATTTACCAAAGGGTCTGGCACATTTTTCTCCTCTAAAGGCATCTGTTATTGGCGAAGGGATTGATATTATGATCATCCGTGAACTTGTTGGGGGGTTATACTTCGGTGATAAAGAAGCGGGAATTAACGCCGTGGGTAAACGTTTTGTACGTGAAGTACTTGAATATGATGAAGATCAGATCCGCCAGATAGTCAGAGTTGCATTCGATGTATCAATGACACGTAAAAAAGTACTGCATAATATTCATAAATCAAACGTTTTAAAATCAAGCGTGCTGTGGAATGAAATTGTTGATGAAGAAAGCAAAAACTACCCGGAAGTTGAAGTTAAAAACATCCTAGTTGATGCTGCTGCTACTTACCTTTGTTTAAATCCGGGTATGTTCGATGTAATGGTAATGGAAAACATGTTTGGTGATATTTTAAGTGACCAAGGAGGCGGTATTTTAGGCTCGTTAGGTCTGATGCCTTCTGCATGCCGAGGTCTTAAAAAATCTTACTATGAACCATCACACGGTAGTGCACCCGATATCGCAGGCAAAGGTATCGCAAACCCATACTCAATGATTGGTTCAGTTGCTTTAATGCTTGAAATGAGCTTCGGTATGGAAAAAGAAGCAAAAAATATTTGGGCTGCGATGCAAAGTGTATTTGCAAAGGGCTACTCAACATCAGATCTTTCAAAAGCCAGCGAAGCAAATCTTGTCTCTACGGAAGAGTTTGGTGATTTGGTTTGTGTTGAATTAGCCAAAATGCCGGTTGCTTAATTTTTTTACTAAGTAACAAAATAAAAGCCACGTTTTTACGTGGCTTTTTTGTCTCTGCAAACAACTGGAATATCAATGGCACTTAAACCCACTATTTTTAAAATGAATATCAACGTATCTAATTTAGATGATGATATCTATGAATCAATCGCTGTTACTGTTGCACAACATCCTTCAGAAACAACTGAACGAATGATGAGCCGTATTCTTGCTTATGTATTAAATAACCAGGAATTCTTAACCTTTACTAAAGGATTAAGTGAAGCTGATGATCCTGATATTTGGGCTAAAAACTATAGTGAAGAATTTTTATTATGGGTCGACGTGGGGGAACCCGCATTTGAGCGTATTAAAAAAGCCAGTCGTCAGGCAAAAATGACTAAAGTGTATAGCTTTAATACAAAAAGCAATGTGTGGTGGAAACAATCCCAGAAAGACTTTGCAACTATCAATGCACAAGTTTATCAGTTTGAGTTTGAACAGATTCAGCAATTAGCCAGTTTAGTAGAACGTTCCATGAACTTCAGTATCACCATTACTGATAATGTTCTCTATATTGCTGCCTCTCTTGGTAGCTGCGAAGTGCACTTAACAATGTTGCAAGCCTAGTAAAGATTGCGAACAAAGTTGTAGTGCGTATAATTCGCACTTCTTTAAATTAAAACAGTGAACTCCCATGAAATTTATCGTTAAACTTTTCCCTGAAATCATGATGAAAAGTCGCCCTGTCCGTAAACGTTTCAGTAAAATGTTGCAGGGTAATATTCGCAATGTTCTAACAAATTATGATGAACAGGTTAAGGTGATTTTAGAGTGGGATAAGATCATTGTTCGCACGGAAAACGATGCACCGGAAAACAGAGCAAAACTGATTGAGATGCTTAAAAGCACCCCGGGTATTGCATTTTTTTTAGAAGTAAAAGAATCTCCATTTACTGATCTGCATAATGTTTATGAACAAACCCTCGCGCATATCGGCAATACACTTGACGGTAAAACTTTCTGCGTGCGTGTTAAACGTATCGGCAAACATGAGTTCTCATCAATAGATGCTGAGCGTTATGTCGGCGGTGGTTTAAACCAGCACACAGAGGCTGCAGGGGTTAAATTAAAAGGGCCGGATATAACGGTTCATCTGGAAATTCATAATGAAAAACTGTTTTTTATCGATAAAAGACATGCTGGTTTAGGCGGCTTTCCGCTTGGTACGCAAGAGTCTGTGCTATCACTTATTTCTGGTGGATTTGACTCGGGTGTTTCAAGTTATCAACTTATGAAACGTGGCTCACGTGTTCATTACTGCTTCTTCAATCTCGGTGGCGCTGCTCATGAGATTGGCGTGAAACAGGTCGCCTATCAATTGTGGCGTCGATTTGGCTCATCGCACCGCGTTAAATTTATCTCTATCCCCTTTGAGCCTGTTGTCGCGGAGATTCTAGAGAAAGTTGAAAATGGACAGATGGGCGTTGTCTTAAAACGTATGATGATGCGCGCTGCAACGATAGTAGCACAGCGTTTAGATATCGAAGCATTGGTAACGGGTGAAGCGTTAGGGCAGGTTTCCAGTCAAACATTGCGTAATTTATCTGTGATTGATCAAGTTACTGATATGTTGATTTTGCGTCCGCTGATTGCAACAGATAAACAAGATATTATTGATTGTGCGCGGGAAATTGGTACCGCTGAAATTTCTGAAACTATCCCTGAATATTGTGGCGTTATCTCTCAGCGTCCAACCGTTAAAGCGGTAATGAAAAAAATTGAGAAAGAGGAAGCGAATTTTGATCTGTCACTTATTGAAAAAGTGGTGACAGAAGCCAATGTCTTAGATATTCGTGATGTCGGCAACGCGGCAAAAGGTGACGTGGTTGAAGTTGAGTCCGTGTCTGATTTTTCTGAAAATGAAGTGGTGCTAGATATCCGCTCAGCAGAAGAGAGTGAGGAATCTCCACTTTTGATTGAAGGGGTGACCATTGAACATCTGCCTTTCTTTAAATTAGCCAATCAGTTTGAGACTTTAGCGCAGGACAAAACCTACCTTTTATATTGTGATCGTGGTGTGATGAGCCAATTACAAGCGCTCTATTTAAAAGAATCTGGCTTTAAAAACGTCAAAGTATACCGTCCTTAGATAGCCGCTATAACGCTTGTTCTTTTTACAAAACGGCACTTAATGTGCCGTTTTTTTATCCATCTTGGCAGGACTTTCACAATTTCAAATCGTTTTGTTTTTATTTTTTGTGAATAGCCGTATGCTTATCGTTATTGATCCTAATAGAGAGGAAGTAAAATGCCGCAAGTAAAAGAAAAATATAAATTAATTACAGGTAAAGATGACGCGGATTTCTGTGCCCGTGTCACCAAGTTGCTCGGAGAGGGCTATGAGTTGTATGGCTCGCCCGCACTCTCTTTTAATGGTGAGCATATGGTTGTTGCGCAAGCGGTTGTTAAAGTAGGCCCGCAACTGGTTTAAACTCGTCTGTAGCAGATAAACAGGGCAAAGATAATCTTGCTCTGTTTATGTTTACAGCAATTCTTTCACTTTGTTTTGAAATTTCCCTAAATATTCATGCCACGCTATCTGGGTTTTATAAAGATAATAAGCAGAGGGAATATAATAGTGGAGCGGGGTTTCCCCGGCCCTGTTTTTTGCTAAAAAATTAGCTGGTGCAGCTTCTGGACCTGTTCCGTACTTATAAAACAGCTGCAGCGCTCTATCCATATGAGCAGCAGAGGTCACTAAAACAGAGCGTTTTCCTCGGATAATATTGGACATGATCCGTGCTTCATCATCTGTATCTAACGTATTATCCAAGCGAACTATCTTATTTGCGGGAATATTCACCGCTAAGGCTAGCTCTTCTATCATCTGCGCATGTGATTTTAGATCGCCAAAAGCGGATCCGGAAACCACTAAAGTGGCATTAGGGTTTGCATAATATAAACGTAAGGCTTCAACAAAACGGCTTAATGCCGTTGCGGAGAGTTG
The DNA here is from genome assembly GCF_047632995.1 of Psychromonas sp. Classification (GTDB taxonomy): domain Bacteria; phylum Pseudomonadota; class Gammaproteobacteria; order Enterobacterales; family Psychromonadaceae; genus Psychromonas. The sequence continues at coordinate 2,936 of NZ_JBLIEK010000077.1, read as the reverse complement.
GCCGGTAACAGGTAAACTAGGATCGGCAATGCCACTTGATCCTAATAATAAAATAACTTCATAATTTTGAGCGGGTTGCATAATGGGCAGATGTTTACGCTCCACAGAGTGAACAATACGTTCAGATATAGGCAGGCAGCTTAAAGCGAACAGCAGCAGAAAACTGAGTAATAAAAATGTCTTGGCGACTTTCTGTTTTTGGGTAAAAAAGAGTAAAATAAGCCCGATACAAAAGAGTAGCAGTAATAATGGAAGCGGCATTAATAATCCGCCAATCCATTTTTTTAATATAAATAACATATTGATAAGTCACCAACTATTAATAGTAAGGTGGATTGTATAACATTAATTAATAGGGGGTAAGTTGAGCGATCGTAATTTTGATAATATCGCAGAGAAATTTGTAAAAAATATTTATGGTACAAGCAAAGGTAAAATTCGCTCTGCTGTCGTGTGGGATGAATTATTACATTGCTTGTCTTTATTGCCAGATCGTCCCTTACGTATTTTAGATGCGGGTGGTGGATTTGGTTTTTTAAGCCAACAACTTGCGGCGCTTGGTCATCAGGTGGTGCTCTGTGATATTTCCAGCGAATTATTAAAAGAAGCAGAAAAACAACTTGCCGGTAAAGATTACCAAGATAACGTTCAGATAGTGCATTGCTCTATTCAAAATTTACCCAAGCTTATAAAGGGCAGCTTTGATCTTATTTTAAATCATGCGGTTTTAGAATGGCTCGCTGATCCGAAAGAAACACTGCGCGGCCTGCTAAATTTTTTATCGGATGAAGGACTGTTGTCGTTAATGTTTTATAATAAAGAAGCTCAGCGTTTTTTTAACTTGGTTTCTGGCAATTTTGAATTTGTTGAAAAAGGGATGATCCGTAAAAAAGTGGTGCGATTAACGCCCACCAACCCACTTTTAGAAAAAGAGTTACAAACATGGTTAGCTGAATTTGAGATGCAAGTTATCCGTAAAACAGGTGTGCGTGTATTGCATGATTATTTAAAAGAACGTTCCCATTGTGAAGATAAGTTTGAGTTATTGCTGGCAATGGAAAAAAAGTTTTGTCATCAAGAGCCTTATGCTTCTCTGGGCAGATATACCCATTTAACAGTGAAGGTTAAAAATTCGTGAAGCTTTTTTATTTTAGAGTCAATATCTCTTACCAATCGTTTGAGCAATTGTATAAAACGCCTAATACAGTTGTGAAAGTACGTGATGAGGCGGGTCAGATGATTCAATTACCTGCAATGCGCTTTGTGCCATTCTTTTCGCAATTAGGGGTAAGGGGGCGCTTTCAATTAGTGCTGGATGATAATAATAAATTTAAAAAGCTGGTACTTCTGAATCAATAAAAAATGGGTGATGATTTTTCGTCAGGGTGACCATAAAAAGGCAAAAAAAAAGCCTAGGAATAAAGGGGAACCTAGACTAGGGAAACATTGATTATTTCTAATAAGGAATATATATGAACACTTTTATTCTAGTAAATAATATGTAATTTACAAATAAATTGCTGATTATTTTTCAAATAAGTTATTATCACGAATCAATTCTCGTGGCAGGCTGTTTTTAATTCGGTCGCTGAGCGCTTTCCCTAAACCAATCACATTGCCGCGATAACTTAATAAAACTTCCCCTTTTGTACCATTCGCTTGCATATCGCGAATATCTCTCCCCTGGTAGAACGCTTGTGCCTGCTCGGCGTTAAGTTCAAGTTTTATGCTATTGGCATTGTCACCAAAACAACTGACAAATTCATGCATGGTTTTAAAACCGCTTTTACGTCCGTTGCCGAACTCTTCGGCAATCTTGATACCTAAGCGCGAGAACCGCAACTCCTTAATCAGAGGTTTGATAGGCTCTGGGAACAGCCAGAACTCCTTATCGCGCTGATATAACATACCTTCAGTGTTCATATTGGTAATAGCAAATTGGCTGGCAAAGTAGTCATACAGCTCTTGCTCTTTTTGCCTTGTCGGCCTGATAAAAGGAAATTTCCCCAGACGTTTTACGGCGGGCTCTACTGTGCTGGCCTTGGTCTTTTTAATGGCTGCGACAAAGAAGCCTTCACTGTCATAAACCTGTGGCCATATATGCAGAAATCCCTCTTCAGTGCGTGTTTTGTCTGCACCGGGGAAAAGCGAATTCAGATCCAGAAATTCAATATGTTCAGGGAATCTGTTTTTTAGAAAATGGCAAATATCATGGTTCTCTTCATGGCTTAATGTGCAGGTCGAATAGATTAAAATGCCATCCTTTTTCAATGCGTGGAAGGCGCTTAATATTAACTCCTGCTGCATTGATGATATTTTAAGAATTGAAGATTGACTCCAATTTTTCATGGCATATTTATCTTTACGCACCGTGCCTTCTCCTGAGCAAGGTGCATCTAATAAAATCGCATCAAAGGTATCGGGTAACCATTGCCCAAATACACGCGCGTCAAAGTGGCTTAATGCCACATTTTTTATACCACAACGTTGAATATTTGCATGTAACATTTTAATACGACTAGAGGAAAACTCATTGGCGATAATCAGCCCTTGGTTTTGCATTATTGCTGCCATTTGTGTGGTTTTAGAGCCTGGCGCCGCAGCTGCATCGAGCAGTATTGAGTCGGCTGATGGCTTAAAAAAATGAAACAGGGCAGTCACGGGCAGCATAGAGCTGGCTTCCTGGAGATAACACAGTCCGGCTAAATGCTCGGCACTATTACCAAGCGGGCTTATTTCATTGTTAATTTCAATCCAAAACCCCTCTGCGCACCATGGGATTGGGGTTAATTCCCAGTCCTGATCGATTGCGCGTTGCTTAAAATCAGCAACAGATATTTTCAGTGTATTAACACGGATAGCACGACGCAGCGGGCGATGGCAGAACGTTATCAAATCGTGGATATTAAGATGAGTTGGTAAAATGCTACTCATTT
>NZ_JBLIEK010000076.1:0-18533 GCF_047632995.1 Psychromonas sp. | reverse complement strand
TAACAATCACAGAAAACAACATTTAACTCAATAACACTTACCAACACCTGTGAGATATATAACGTAATTAATTGAAAAACAATAAGATTAACTTGCAAATGGATCTCCAGCCTAAACCACAAACAAGTCAAAAAATAAATTGATATATAACTGTTTTATTGACTAGGAACTTCCATTATATTTTTTCCTTAAATAAAAGACAAAAAAATGCCGTTCAAACTAACTGAACGGCATTCGTTGTAGATGAGTTATATTTATTAACTCATTTTATTTACATTGCTTCAAGCAGAATTAAACCTTCAGCTCCGGCATTAAAGCTAACAGTGCCATTACTCACTGTTGCGATTGAACCGTCATAAGCATTGCGTACATTGCTAGCATCGGCAAAATAACCGCCGACATTAATAGTTACCTGACCTGCCCCGTCAAGTACGACAACAACGTTATTCACGCTGCCAGACACTGGATTAGTCCAGCTACGCGCAAACGCTTTACCGCTTGATTGACCCGAAAGTGTTGTCTGCTGACCCGCACCAACGGCAGGGTTATCACGACGGAATTGTCCAACTTTCTGCCAATGCTGATGAATTGCATTATTAGCTCGGCTCCAGTCAACACTTGAACGGCTGCCCTGATCGGCATCACTGCCGCCATCGCCATTAACGCGGCCTAGCTCATCACCGTAGAAAATCTGCACGCCGCCTGGTAACAGCAGTAAAGCCGTACCCGCACGTTTTTGCCGCGCATCATCACCATTATAATAAACAGCGCCAGTATCATGGCTAGAGATATAACTCAGCACATTCCAATCTGTTGAGCTATTCACTTGACCTGCATAACTGGCAAATTGATTAATCATAGTGTCGCTACTTGCGACCATAGCGTCGATTGCGCCTTTAAAACTAAAGTTAATCACTGAATCAAAATCAGCTGTGGTGTGGATATCTGATTGTCCTACACCATGTCCCCATACTTCAGCTGTTGACCAGAAATCATCATTCCACTGTGCACCCGGTAAGCTTGGGTTATTTTGACGCCACTCATTTAGTGCAATATTGGCTTGATAATTTAGGTTTGACCAGTTGTCATAGGTTACATGTTTAGCAGTATCCACACGGAAACCATCAATACCGTAATCTTCAACATATTTAACTAACCATTCCGTGATCCAGTCACGCACACGTTTAGTACCTTGTGCTTCATAGTTACTTAGGTAACCTTGACCAAAGGTTGCTTTATTCGCTAAGAAAGGTGGAATACCAACAGCCTGCGTTGACTCAGTTTTAAAGTCAGGTAAAAATGCTAAACATTTAGTTAGATCATCACCGCCACATGCATCATAACCAGGCAGACCTACGCGCACCCAATCTTTGCCCCACCAATTAAGCCACTTATAGTCATCACCATCATAGTTAATGCTGCTGTGATAACCAAACCAATCTCCGTCGGTGGGTGTCCAGTATTCACCCGCTGTCGTTGATCCGTAGTTAAACTCATGCATATCTTTAAGTGTATTGTAGCCAGCATGGTTCATTACCACATCCATTACAACGCGAATACCTTGACTATGAGCCGTATCGACAAACTGTTTAAATTCAGCGGGCGTTCCCATATTCGCATCAAGATTCGAGTAATCCTGCACGTAATAACCGTGATATGCGTAATGTGCAAAATCGCCATTACTACCACCACCAACAAACCCATGAGCTTGTTCATACGGCGCAGTCATCCAGATAGCGTTAACACCCAAATCAGTGAAGTAACCTGAATTAAGCTTTTCAGTTAGACCGGCAATATCACCACCGTGGAAAGTACCGATGTTTTTGCCTGTAGCATCAACACTTGGACGACCATAAGAGTTATTGTTTGATGAGTTACCATCTTTAAAGCGGTCGGTAATAACAAAGTAAACGCTGGCGTTGTCCCAGGTAAAGTCAGAAGCCGCAGGTGGCGCAACTTTAGTGAGAGCGAAACACTCATTCGCGCTACTGTCGCTATTTTCAGCCCACAAACAAATCTGCATTGACTGATCAACTGCCAATTCAGCGCCTACAATAATCGTCTTGCCATCATTAAATGAAATGCCGTTAACCGGATCACTGCCATCAATAGTGTAACGACCCGCTGTTACATTATCGCCAACCGCGTGAAGGGTAACGGTTAAGTCATCAGTTGAAAAAGTCGCGTTGGCAGGGTCGATGCTGACATCTGCATCTTGGCTGGGGATATCACAACCATCAGTCCAACTAGTCGTTGCAACATCATAGGTGCCATCACTAGCGCGAGTTAGATCATCGGTTTTGTTGTTACCACTTTCACTGAAAAGAATATTGCTTGATTCACTCTCTGTGAAGCTGTAACTGAATAAGCCATCAGCGATTTCAGTCATCGCATCGCCAGGCCAAACTGAATCAGGCGTTGAACCTACCGGTAGCGCGTTCCAATGGTGAATCGTTGGCGCAGTTAATCCTTCAAGACAGACAATAAAACCGGTTTGCGGTACTTCTGTTTTAGTATAACGGTAAGTTTGCGTTACAGCTCCCTGCGCATTAGCGACATAGACCTGCAGATCAAGCGATTGACCAATTTGTAAGTCTGCACCGACAGAGATAATATCGTCATTATTGAAAGCCGTTCCCTGAGTTGCATCCCCACTTCCGATCAGATAGCGACTGTCGGTAACATCAACGCCATTGTAACTTAGCGTCACATTGAGAGTATCACTATTAAAATCACTGCTAGCCGGGCTAACTGCCAATTCAGGTTTTTCCGGTATAATAATTTCAGCGGCTGTAACTTCATGAGTTGAAGCATTAAAGCTGATCACATAGTTCGTATTATCAACGACAGTGAAATCTTGCGCTGGATAACTTTCGCCCCATGTTCCATCCGTAGTACAAGCTGAAATTTTAAAACGCGCAGGAGTCTCTTCTCCAGAAAATGGCTGAGTTAATTCATATAAGCCAGAGCCCGAATTTAATTGCAGCGCTGTTTGTGCCCAACCATTGGGCGTGCCGCGTAGACACCATACAGAAGGCTGCTCACCGGCAACGGTTATATCAACACTAGCAGTTGCACTTGTTGCGCCAAGATCATCAATTACCTGTAATGATATTGTTTGGCTTTGTGCAAAAGTCACAGTGATTGACTGAGTTGTTGCGCCAGTATTCCAGTTATAGGCAACAACAGTACCGTCGGCATCACTTGAAGCGGCTGCACTGAATGTAACACTTGTGCCCGCATCAATAGTTTGCGCTGTTGCTGGAGATATAACGGCAATGGGCGCTTGGTTGCTTGAACAGCTGGCAACAGCGGTAGTTTGAACATTTTTACTGTCGCTATAAAAAGTTATCAGGTAGCTCCCCGCTGCAACGGTATAGTCCCCGTTTGGATAAGCTTCACTCCAATCACCATAACGATCTATTTTAAAGCGGGGATTATCACTGCCAAAGGTCTGGCAAGTTTGATATTCATTTGCAGATACGTAATCAAGGGCTGTACTGGCCCATGCATTTGGTGTGCCGCGAAAATCCCATTCTGCCTGAGCAGATAGCGAAACCGCAAACAAACCAAACAATAATGCTTTGTTCATTTTAATTCCTTTTAAAACTAAGTTAAAGCAGCAACCAGAATGGTTATTGCTTATTTAACAGGCAATAAACACTAATTTATTGGTTAATATCTATTGCTATATTGGATATACAGCGAACACTGTATAGAGCGAAGTGAAAGGACTTCACTAAAATATATTCTGGATAGATGTAATAATCCGTTAAAATGACTCTTGCCGATCATTTATTGAGCGACTGTAGAGTAACTACTGAACGATATTAAGAAAACATCATCAAACTGAGAGCTGAATCAAATACATACCAATGAGAATGCGCTTACTAATTGATTATTCAGAATTAATCAATAGGATAAATTCCACAGAAATCTATACGCCTATGCTTAATATCGTTTCACATTACAGATTAATCTTGCGATAAATTAAGTGGTTAAAGATATATGTGGTTCATACATATACTTTATGACTAAGTTTCACTTTTTTCATGTTAGATTCAGATCTACACTCTTTAATTACTACCCCCCTATTAGCCACGGAGTAACTTTATGTTTAAAGCACTAGTTCTTGACCAACAAGAAAAAAAAACTATCGCAGAAATTCGTCAAATCGATGAATCACAGCTTCCCGAAGGTGACGTCCTAATTGATGTCGATTACACATCTTTAAACTATAAAGATGGTTTAGCTATCACCGGTAAAGGCCGTATTGTTCGCCAGTTTCCTATGGTACCCGGTATCGATTTAGCTGGCCGCGTTGTTGAATCAAAAGACTCACGTTATCAAACGGGTGACAGTGTCGTCTTAACTGGCTGGGGTGTAGGTGAAGGCCATTGGGGCGGCATGGCAGAAAAAGCCAGTTTGCAAGCGGATTGGTTGGTACCGCAACCACAAGGCATTACCAGCAAACAAGCTATGATGATTGGCACCGCTGGTTTAACCGCTATGTTATGTGTGCAGGCATTAGTTGATGCCGGCGTTAAACCTGAAAGCGGCGAAGTATTAGTGACGGGTGCCAGTGGCGGTGTTGGCTCGGTAGCGGTCACGTTATTAGCACAACTCGGCTATAAAGTGGCAGCAGTGACGGGCCGCGTTGCAGAAAATGGTCAGCTATTAAAAGAACTGGGTGCAAACCGCATTATTGATCGCTGTGAATTTGAAGAGCCTGCACGCGCTTTAGAAAAACAGTTATGGGCTGGCGCTGTTGATACAGTTGGCAGTAAAGTGCTTGCTAAAGTTTTAGCACAAATGGATTACGACGGCGCAGTGGCTGCTTGTGGTTTAGCGGGCGGTTTCGATTTGCCGACAACGGTGATGCCGTTTATTTTGCGTGGCGTTAAATTATTAGGCACCGATTCGGTATCATGCCCTTATGAAAAACGTATTAATGCCTGGAATCGTTTAGTTGAAATTTTGCCTGAAAGCTATTACCAGCAAGCTTGTCGCGAAATAGAGTTAGAGCAAGCACCACAGTACGCAGAAGCGATTACCAAAGGCCAAGTTACAGGCCGTATTGTGATTAAATTATAATCGCGATTAGCATCACAATTTAAAATAAGCCTGCATTAGCAGGCTTATTTAAGTTAACACCACTACATTAATCCCAGATCGAGTACACGTTTATCAATTAATCTGCCACATTCCTCTTTTAATAAGTTACGCAGCCAGATCTGTGCTGCCGAGTGCTCACAACGGGGATGCCAAATAAGCGAATATTCGAAAGGTTTAAACTCAAAGGGCAAGGGTTTCACAATCAGGTCATGCTGCTCCGCCACTAAATAGGCTAAATCAGCGGGCACAGTAATAATAAGCGGCATTTTATCAACAATCGCTAATGCAGCTTGTAGATGATAGGCCCGTAACACGGTTTTTGCTTTTTGATGACCACTCAGCGCTGTGTCGATCAGCGCTTTCACGCCATCACTAATCGCAATCAAGGCATGCGGATAAGCAAGATAATCAGACAAGGTTATCTCTTTGTCTGCCAGTGGATGAGATTTCGATAACATGCAAGAAACACTGACTAAGCCCAATTTTTCATGCACTAATGGCTCAATATTACCCGTAGGACGACAGATTGCCATATCACAACCTTCGCTGGTTAATTGATTAAGCATCTGTTCATGCTGCAGAGGGGGGAATTCCAGAGAAATATTTGGCGCTTCCTCATAAATGCGCGGTAAGGCATAGGGCAAAATGGTTTGCATTGCATAATCGGTAGTGGCGATAACAAAATGCTGTTTGCAACGCTTTGGCTCGAAATCAGTTGGAGACAGCAAAATACGCAGTGATTCTAATGGCTCATTAAGCGCATGACTTATCTCAATGGCACGTTGTGTAGGCTGAAGATGCTGTCCCTGGCGAATAAAAAGCGGATCGCCCAGCAATTCTCTTAGCCTTCCCAGTACCCGGCTCATCGCTGATTGACTTAAATTAAGCCTGATTGCAGTGCGACTGACACTGCCCTCTTCTATCAATACTTTTAACGCGACTAACAGATTTAAATCTCGGCGATAGACGTCTTCCAGCTCCATATTCCAATCCACAATATAAACATAAGGGAGGTATTATGAACAACAACAAACGTGAGTTACAACTCTTTTTAAATTTGCTATTAAAGAGCGCTATTTTTAGTTAAAAAATAAAAAAAGCGGCAATAAAACCTCGCAAACAATAACTCGTAATATTAATTTAACACTGAAACAAGCCCTCTGTGGTAAGCTCACCCACACAAGGAATCGAGTAGTGAATGCTCATTTTCTATTTGTAAGGAGATAGTGCATGTCCAACATCAGTCGTGTTACTAACGATATTACAAACAGGCTAACAGTATCTCTCTTTACCAGTTTGAGCGTACTGTTTTTTAGCTGCCAACAAGCTAATTCAGCCGAGGTGGTCATGGCTTTTGCTGAAGAGATTCGCCCCTATGTGATACCGACATCAAATTCAGGGATCGAACTAGCCGTCATTGGCGAGTCTCTGGCCTACCATGGTCACAAACTTATTCCTAAATATTACCCGTTGGGTCGTCTACCTAAGGCTTTTATAGCAAGAAAAGTTGATGCTGCAATGACAGATGCAGGCATAAACTTATCCGCGCAAGGCTACTATGCTGAACCTACCGTAATTTATCATAACCGCCTTATTTCACTAAAAAAACGCAACCTGAAGATCGCCAAACCAGAAGATTTAACAGGTTTAAGTGTCATCGCTTTTAAAGGCGCCGACCAACGTTACCCACGCTGGCTTGATGCCGTAAAAAAAGAGGGTAAATATTACGCAACATCAAAACAAAATTTACAAGTGCGAATGTTATTTGCAGGTAGATACGATGTAGTGCTCAGTGATCGCTATATTTTCAACTACTATGCAAATCAGCTTATTGATAAGAATCAGCTGCAAGCTCATTCAATTCAGGAACACAATGTATTTAAACTAAACCCGGAAAATTATCGTCCTATTTTCAGAAATAAAACCATCCGCGATGATTTTAATGAGGGGCTCAACTATCTAAAACAAACGGGCCGTTATCAAGCTATCTATGACTATTATCTAACATCAAGAAAATAGATTTAATTCCCGGCCCAGCATATCAACAATCAATACCAATCGGCTTAAATTGATGGTCAATGACGCTTGCTTTCACTTGTGTTTATTTAGTAGTTCTTTACAATACAGCCTCTATCCAAACGCTAAGAAAGAAACAATGAACAGAAAGAAAAAAATGAACAGCATTCTCGACAAACGTATTAAACAGATGAATGCTAAAAAAAACCCGAGTAACAAAGCGAAATATATCTCAAAAGCGGAACGCGCAAAATTAGACGCGTTAGAAAGCGCTGCGACCTTAGAAAACTCAAGTGTAATTGCTGAATAATCACTAAAACTGCATAACTATTCTAAATTTTCTTTGTTAGGGTTAAAAAACAGTTCACTTTTCATTACTAGATTGATATTCTACAGACAATTAAATTTAAAGAGATTTACGTAACCATGAAAAAAGTTATTCTGAAAGCACAACATCACCACCATATCACCTAATCTTTCAGGATTTTATTCTTGGAAGAGGTTTCATGTGCTTCCAGTGGTTACCAACAAAATTAACCCCCGGAAGGCCAACCTCCCGAGGGTTTTTTAGTTTTTAAGTCAAGGAAAATGACTATGTCAGAGCAACGTTTAAGAATCGCAATACAGAAAAAAGGTCGTTTAAGCGACGATACTGTTCAATTATTAAAAGCATGTGGCATTAAAGTAAATTTAAACACCCAGCGCCTGATTGCCCACAGTGAAAATATGCCCATTGATATTCTGCGCGTGCGCGATGATGATATCCCGGGCCTAGTAATGGACGGTGTGGTTGATCTCGGTTTTATCGGTCAAAACGTATTAGAAGAAGAGAGCATGTTACGCGCAGTGGCTAACGAACCGACTGCGCATAAAGTGGTTAAAGAGCTGGCCTTCGGTGCCTGTCGTTTCTCTCTTGCTGTTGAAGATGACTTTGATTATCAAGGCGTTGAATCGCTTGCCAATATGCGTATTGCAACAACTTACGTGCATATTCTTAAACGTTTCATGGAACAGGTAAACGTGCCTTACACCTCTTGTATGTTGACCGGCTCTGTTGAAGTTGCACCGCGTGCAGGCCTTGCAGATGCAATTTGCGATCTTGTTTCAACTGGCGCAACCCTTGAAGCAAACGGTCTTAAAGAAGTAGAAGTTATCTACCGCTCTACAGCCGTTTTAATGCAGCGAGATGCACCATTAAGTGCCGACAAGCAAGATTTAGTTAACCGCATTTTAACCCGTATTGATGGCGTGCAAACAGCCAAAGAATCTAAATACATCATGTTAAATGCGCCAAAAGCGAATCTTGCAGCAATTACCAATCTACTCCCCGGTTCAGACAGACCCACTATAATGGACTTAGCAGGCAGCAGCGATCACGTTGCGCTACATGTAGTGAGCAAAGAAAATCTATTCTGGGAAACAATGGAACAACTCAAAGCATTAGGCGCAAGCTCTATCTTAGTTTTACCCATTGAAAAAATGATGGAGTAAAGATGCAAACTGTTAACTGGTCAAGTTTATCAAGCGAGGAGCAACAGCAGTTGCTTTCTCGCCCTGCGATGGCGGACTCTTCAACACTTTCGAACACTGTGTCTGAAATTATTACCGCTATTAAAGCAAAAGGCGATAGCGCCCTGCTGGAATACACTAAACGCTTTGACAAACTTGATGATGATAACTTCACCAAAACAAGTGAAGATATTGAGCAGGCAACTGCGCGTTTAGGTGATGATATTAAAGCCGCTATTAAAACGGCTTATCAACAAGTGGTGAAATTCCACCAAGCACAAGTGCAGGAAGTTATCCGTGTTGAAACCATGCCTGGTGTGGTCTGTGAGATGCATACACAAGCGATTGAGTCTGTTGGTCTGTATATTCCAGGTGGCAGTGCGCCTCTTCCTTCTACCGTTATTATGACCGGTGCACCGGCGCAAATTGCTGGTTGCTCTCGTCTGGTTTTATGTTCACCTCCTCCTCTGGCGGATGAGATTTTATATGCAGCTTCACTTTGCGGCGTACATGAAATCTATACCGTGGGCGGCGCGCAAGCGATTGCAGCACTTGCTTATGGTACACAAACGATTGCCGCAGTTGATAAAATATTCGGGCCGGGTAACGCCTTTGTAACAGAAGCAAAACGCCAAGTCAGTAATGATTTTGCAGGCGCCGCAATTGATATGCCGGCGGGCCCTTCTGAAGTATTAGTGATTGCCGATAAAGATGCCGATCCCGCATTTATCGCAGCAGATCTGTTATCTCAAGCAGAGCACGGTCATGATTCACAATCTATTTTAGTGACCCCTTGCGCGGAAATTGCTGCGCAAACTGCGCTTGAAATCAGTAAACAAGTGGCCGTTTTAGCGCGTCGTGAAATCGCAGAAAAGGCGCTCGCACACAGCGTCTGTATTGTCTGTAACGATATCGAAGAGGCCATTGAAATATCCAATCGTTATGCACCTGAGCATCTGATAGTGCAAACGACAGATCCGCGTGCACTGCAACCTAAGCTGAGAAATGCAGGTTCAATTTTCTTAGGAGCGTGGACACCGGAGTCGGTGGGTGATTATGCAAGTGGTACGAATCACGTCTTGCCTACTTATGGTTATACGCGTACTTACTCAAGTTTAGGTCTGGCGGACTTTGTCAAACGTTATACGGTGCAAGAGCTAAGCGCTGATGGACTGCGTAATTTAGCGCCAACAGTAACCTGTCTTGCCGATGCAGAGGGGCTAACAGCGCATAAACGTGCTGTGACTATCCGTATCGATAAATTGAATAAATAAACATACAACTGGGGCGAGAAGTAAACAGAGTAACCTCTGCGCCCCGCATTCAAGAATTATCAGTTAGGGAAGATAAAAGAGATGAGTGATATCAAACAGCTCGCCCGTGAAACAGTACAAGCATTAACACCTTACCTTTCTGCACGCCGCATTGGTGGCAAAGGCGATGTTTGGTTAAATGCGAATGAAGCGCCGGATTGCAGTGAATACCAATTGGATTCAAAAAAACTTAACCGCTATCCTGAATTTCAACCCCCTGCATTAATCAACGCCTACGCCGATTATTCATTGCTTAAAAAAAACCAGATATTAGCGACACGTGGCGCAGATGAAAGCATTGAGATACTGATCCGTACCTTTTGCGAACCCGGCTCAGACAGCATTTTGATCTGCCCGCCCACCTACGGTATGTATGCAATTAGCGCAGAAACCTGTGGCGTAACCGTTGAACAAGTCGCGCTTGATAGTCACTTTGACGTTGACTATTTAGCCGTTGAGCAGGCAGTAAATCACCCCACCAGTCAGGTTAAAATCGTCTTTTTGTGCGCGCCTAATAATCCCACAGGTAATATGCTCGACAAGCAAAAGCTAGTTAAGCTCCTGCAAGCAACAAAAGGAAAAGCCTTAATTGTTGCCGATGAAGCCTATATTGAATTCTCCCCGCAGCTTAGCCAGGTTGATTTAATTGCGCAGCATGGAAACTTAGTTATCACCCGCACCTTATCAAAAGCATTTGCTCTGGCAGCTATTCGCTGCGGTTTCACGCTCGCGCAAGAATCTGTTATCCAGATGCTCTCTAAAGTCATTGCACCTTATCCAGTACCACAGCCTACGGCCCAAATTGCCACGCAAGCACTTTCAGAAAATGGCCTGGCGGTGATGAAAGATCGTGTACACACACTTAATAACAACCGCCAACTGTTGCAAACTGCACTTAAATCGCTTGATTGCGTAACAGAGATATTTCCAACAACGGGTAACTTTGTACTGGTTCGTTTTAAAGACTCGGCAAAAGTATTCGCTGCATTTGCAAACGATGGCATCATCATGCGCGATTTCGCCAGCAAACCACGTCTGGAAAACTGCATTCGTATCACCATCGGCTCAAAAGCTGAAATGGAATCGACTTTAACTACCTTAAATTCGCTGTAGGGACTAATAATGAGTAAACAAAAATTTCTTTTCATCGACCGCGACGGCACCTTAATTGATGAGCCAATCAGCGATAAGCAAGTTGATACGCTAGAAAAATTAAAATTTGAAGCAGATGTTATTCCCAGTTTATTAACACTGCAAAACGCCGGTTATATTTTAGTGATTGTCTCTAACCAGGACGGTTTAGGTACAGCAAGTTACCCGCAGTCTGACTTTGATATTCCACAAAATAAAATGATGGAAATCTTTGCTTCTCAAGGCGTTAAATTTGAAGCCACCCTGCTTTGTCCGCATTTTCCGACGGATAACTGCAGTTGCCGTAAACCCAATTTAGGCATGGTCAGTGATTATCTAAAATCCGGTCGCATCGATTTTGCGAACTCTTATGTGATTGGTGATCGCCATACAGATATTGGTCTGGCCGATAATATGGGCTTAACTGGTATTTTATACAACAGGGAAACCTTGAATTGGAAAACGATTGTTAAACAGTTGACCAGCAAAGGACGTATTGCATCTGTCACCCGTACCACCAAAGAAACTGATATTAATGTCCGTGTTGATTTAGACACAACAGGTGAAAACCATATTGAAACGGGGATGGGCTTCTTTGATCATATGTTAGATCAAATCGCCACTCACGGCGGTTTCCAAATGGATGTCAGTGTTAAAGGTGACCTGCATATTGATGATCATCACAGTGTTGAAGATACCGCGCTGGCATTGGGTGAAGCATTAAAAACAGCCTTAGGTGATAAGCGCGGCATTGGCCGTTTTGGCTTTGTGCTGCCGATGGACGAAACAAAAGCAAGCTGTACGTTGGACTTGTCCGGCCGTCCCTACCTTAAATTTAAAGCAAACTTCCCACGAGAATTAGTCGGTACCATGTCAACAGAGATGGTTGAGCATTTCTTCTACTCACTGTCACAAGCGATGGGTGCCACACTGCATCTTGAAGTTGAAGAGGGAAATGCGCATCATATGGTTGAAGGCTTATTTAAAACATTTGGCCGTACCCTTCGCCAATCTATACAAGTAGTCGGCACAGACCTGCCATCAAGCAAAGGTGTATTATGATAGTCATTATTGATACAGGCTGCGCTAATCTATCATCGGTTAAATTCGCCATTGAACGTTTGGGCTATGAGGTCACAGTCAGTAAAGATCCCGCCATTTTACAACAAGCTGACAAGCTGTTTTTACCCGGCGTTGGCACGGCAGCCGAAGCAATGGCAAACCTAATAGAGCGTAATTTAATCGAGCCCATTAAAAATCTGACACAGCCGGTTTTAGGGATCTGTTTAGGTATGCAGATTTTAGCGAGTGCCTCTAAAGAGAGCTTTGGCGAACAGACACAAATCAAAACATTAGGTATTATTGAAGGCAATGTCGAGAAGATGGATGTTGCGCCGCTGCGCGCTCCGCATATGGGCTGGAACCAAGTAACACCAAAATTGGATGAGCCGCTATTTAAAGATATCCCGGCAGGCAGTTATTTCTATTTTGTTCACAGTTATGCGCTGCCCGTGAACAAAAATACGATTGCAAGTTGTGATTACGGCTCACCATTTACCGCCGCAGTTAACAAAGACAATTTTTACGGGGTGCAATTCCACCCTGAACGATCTGGTAAAGCCGGCGCCCAACTCATTAAAAACTTCCTGGAGCTTTAAATATGATTATCCCAGCATTGGACCTTATTGACGGTAAAGTAGTTCGTTTATACCAAGGCGACTATGCACAGAAAACAGTTTACAGTGATGATCCACAAAGCCAGTTTACTCTTTACAATGAGCAAGGCGCTGATTGGTTACACTTAGTGGATTTAGACGGCGCAAAAGATGTAACAAAACGCCAATTGGCTGTCATTACCAGCCTGATTGCTAATACCCCCGCTAAAATCCAAATCGGTGGAGGTGTGCGTACTGAGCAGGATGTTAAAGATCTGTTAGATGCAGGCGCACAGCGTGTGGTTATCGGCTCCACAGCCGTAAAAGAGCCCGCAATGGTTGCAGGGTGGATGGAAAAATATGGTGCTGAACATATCGTCTTAGCGCTAGATATTAATATCGATGCCGACGGCAACAAAATTGTTGCGGTTTCCGGCTGGCAGGAAGCCAGTGGTCAAACTATTGAATCCTTGCTTGAAATATACCTGGCGGTTGGTCTTAAACATGTGCTTTGTACTGATATCTCTAAAGATGGCACATTAACGGGCTCTAACGTTGATCTTTATAAAGATTTGGCTGTTGCTTATCCGCAGGTGGCATGGCAAGCATCAGGTGGTATCGGCTGTTTAGATGATATCGCTGCGGTTGCTCGTTCAGGCGCAACCAGTATGATTGTCGGTCGCGCACTGCTTGAAGGAAAATTCACTGCTAAGGAGGCAATCATATGCTGGCAAAACGCATAAATCATTGTTTAGACATTAAAAATAGACAGTTGGTAATGGAATACTTCAATAATGTTAAGGGGAATACCCTATGCTAGCAAAACGCATGAATCATTGTTTAGACATTAAAAATAGACAGTTGGTAATGGCATACGTCAACAACGTTAAGGGGAATCCCCTATGCTAGCAAAACGCATAATTCCTTGTTTAGATGTTAAAGATGGTCAGGTCGTCAAAGGTGTGCAGTTTCGTAACCATGAAATTATCGGCGATATTGTACCACTGGCAAAACGTTATGCTGAAGAAGGCGCAGACGAGCTAGTTTTCTACGATATTACAGCAAGCTCTGATTCCCGCGTTGTTGATAAAAGCTGGGTAAGCCGTGTTGCTGAAGTGATTGATATTCCATTTTGCGTGGCAGGTGGTATCAAAACCATCGATGACGCGCGGCGTATTTTAGAATTTGGTGCCGATAAGGTATCAATCAATAGCCCGGCACTTGCGGATCCGAGTTTAATTAATCGTCTTAGCGAAAAATTTGGCGTGCAATGTATCGTCATAGGTATTGATTCATTCTTTGATGAAAAGACCGGTTTATACCAAGTTAAACAGTTTACCGGCAGTGAACACGCAACCGTCACCACTAAATGGAACACCTTTGATTGGATCAAAGAAGTACAATCTCGTGGTGCCGGTGAAATCGTGCTTAACGTAATGAACCAAGATGGCGTTCGTTGCGGTTACGATATCGATCAGCTCACCCAAGCACGTGCAGTTTGTAATGTACCGTTAATTGCCTCGGGTGGTGCGGGTGAAATGGTTCATTTTGCCGATGTATTTAACCGTGCAGATGTTGATGGTGCACTCGCCGCTAGTGTATTTCATAAACAAATAATTAATATTGGTGAGTTGAAAGCTTACCTTAAAACAAAGCAAGTAGAGATAAGATTATGAGCAACAGATTAATGAATGAAGAGCAGCTTAACTCACTCGATTGGGCTAAAGTTGATAACTTGATGCCAGTTATTGTACAAAACCGCACCTCGGGTAAAGTGTTAATGCTGGGTTATGTTAATCAAGAGTCACTAGCAGCAACGCTTAAGTCGGGAAAAATGACCTTCTTTAGCCGCACTAAACAGCGTTTATGGTGTAAAGGTGAAGAATCAGGTAACTTCTTGAACGTACTTGAAATCAGCACCGACTGTGATAACGATACGCTGCTCGCAATTGTTGAACCTGTTGGACCTACATGTCATCTGGGCAGTGAAAGTTGCTTTAAAGGTAATTTACAACCCGCCCTGACTTTCATTGCCGACCTTGAGCAAGTAGTTGCAAGTCGTAAAGATGCGGATCCGCAAAGCAGCTACACAGCCAGTTTATACGCGCGTGGCACAAAACGTATTGCCCAAAAAGTGGGTGAAGAAGGTGTTGAAGTTGCACTTGCTGCTATGGCCAAGGATATGGATGAACTGACTTGTGAAAGTGCAGATCTTTTATATCACCTAACAGTATTACTGCAAAATGAAGGTCTAAAACTTTCCGATATTGCCGCTAAACTACAAGAGCGTCACAGTAAATAAGTGGATTTTCTATTACTAAAAGCCTGTCCTTTGAAATTAAGGACAGGCTTTTTTACTGTCATTGCCGTTGCAGTCTGTTTTTATCCGTATGCTCAAAAAGTTTTCCGTAGATATCGAGCACCATAGTTTGTGTATAAGATAAGCTATCCCCGCCAAAACAACCTGTTGCGAATATTTCGTCATTTTGAATTTTTCCTGAATAAAAGGCGATTGAATCAATTGCCAATCTTGTTGATCAATACTTGCTTGTACATCAAAGGTGATCTCTTCTGTTTCGCTAAATGTACCGCCAGCTAGCACGCACCTTCCCCGAGGAATGGTTAATGAATGCATCACTCTGTTAGTTGCCTGATCCCACATCCAGTACCCTGACTCTTGATGAATAATGGTATTATCACCAATTCGCTGCACTTTTTGCAAGTAGTGAGTAGTGAACAGCATTGAGTACCTGCTCTTGTGCATTTGTAATTTCACCCGCTTCTGTAAATGTTATCGTTTCATAGTACGCATTCTTTTCAATACCGTTAGGGGCGAATGAAATATCACCCCCTTATTTCCTGCCCACATACCAATAAAACCAGCTAGCGGACCATATTAGTATCACTCATCAAATGGTCTCTTTTATAATAAAAAAAGGCTCCAATTGGAGCCCTAAATGGCGGTAGTCAAACGACGCCTCACTAATTCTTAATCACGCTCGTCAACACTGTAAATTGTCCACTTCCAATCAGTCAGTATTTTATCACTGCTTATCTCTGCGACAATACGACGGTTACGCGCATGTACAGTTTCAGTGTTTCCTTCAAGCAATAAACGCTGAAATCCGAATCCCAGTGCAGTAACCCGTTTTTCATCTATTCCAAACCGGTTGACCAATATATCTTTAACCGCCTGAGCTCGATTTTGAGATAGGACGTCGTTATACTTTTTTGTACCTACCTTACTTGTATGACCTTCGATAGTGACATTAGCACGTGGGTATGCCTTCATAAATTCTGCTAACTCTTCAATTTTACCAAAATATTTTGGCTGAACCAGATAGGATTCGTTTGCGAAGTTAATCAATAATTCATGTCTGTCCATATACAAGGTTTCCGAACCACATCCTGCATTATCAATTTTGGCACCCAGGTCAGTCTCATTGCACAGATCTCTTGCATTGATAACACCATCAGCTTCATCGTCCGCCAGATCACTTATTTGAACTGTAGGCTCGGCTGCCATATCAATTGCTTGTGTTGAGCATCCTGCTATAAACAGGCTTAAAATACACATGGTTATAAATTTCATTGACTTACGCCTCCTTCGTATTGGTCTTCACCTGACCAAGTTAGTGGACGAGTTACTCGTAATGAGTCCAGTAATAATCCGCTGGCATGCAGTATTCTGTATTGCGCGGTTATCTCTTCAAACTCGGCAGCAAGAAAATCTGTTCTTGACTGATAAAGTTCATTTTCAGTATCAAGTAAATCGAGCAAGCTTCGTTGTCCTAACTTAAATTGTTCTTTATACATAAACTGCGTATCTTTTGAGGCAACAACATGTGTTCTAATATATTGTTTCTGAAGATTTAATTGTTCAAAGGCATTCCACGAAAGGATAAACTCTTCCGTAACTTGGCGATGCACATCTTTATTCAACTCTTTTGCTTCATTTATCTTATAAGCAGTTTCCGTTGCGTAAGCGGCATCTCTCCCCCCTGAAAAAATATTATAGGTAAAACGTACCATTGCCTGTATTTCATTATTTTCACCACCAACATTCCCAAAACTACCATCGTCACCATCCAAATTATCATTATAATTTGCACTTAACTCTAACGATACTTTAGGGTAATAAGTTGATTTTGCTGCATCATATTGGTAATTCGCAGCCATAATGTCATTGCTTGATGATTTGATAACAGGATGGTTTTCCAGTGCTTTTTGCAACCCCTCTTCCTTCGTTATAGGCAACATATCCGCATCCGGAACGGGGATCACTAAGCTTTCAGGTTGTTGATTAATCACCCGGTAGAACTGGATTTTACTGTCGAGATAATTATTTTTGGCTGCAATTAAATTTGAGTGAGCCTTAGCAAGACGGCCATTAATTTGTGATAAATCAGCAGTACTGCCAAATCCAGAATCTGTGCGCTGTTTGATCTGTTCGTAAATTTCTTCATGGGAAGCAAGATTTTTTTCTGACAAAACAACCTGCTGCTCATTTTTAATTAAATTTACATAAACTTTAATACTCTGCAACGCGATATCTTCTGCTGTGGCAAACAAACGCCATTGCTCAGCACTTGTAGCAGCGCTAGTTCGATCAACTTCACTGCTTGTATGAAAACCACTAAAAATATTTTGTTTTAGACTAATGCCTAACTCACCACGCATTAACTCTTCGGTATTATCTCCAGAAAGAGAAGAACGTCTAGTGCCCGGACTGTCAGTGTATTCATAACCATATCCCCCCGTTAAATCAAGCGTGGGATAATAACCCGCCTTAGCTTGGGAGATTTGCATTTCATTCTCTTTAAATTTATTAAACGCGACACGAAGCTCTGGATTAGTATCTAAGGTGTACGCAACGGCTTGCTCTAATGATTGGCTATTAACGATTGCGGGGAACATCACAGCGGCACATAATATCCCTATGGCACTTCGTTGCGCCAATATAAAATTGAAGTTTTTCATTTTAACTCCCTTTCATGACTTATTATTCATGGTAGATGTTTTATTACCCTCCATTATTTTAGCTTCAATAACTATTTACGCATGATTTATTTACCTTTTCTTTACTTTTTACTTTTTCACTGTCCTAAAATTAATCCATGAGTAGTCACTAACAGCACCTATTCATGGATACAACTAACATATTGTTATGTCACTCCCGCATTACATTCAAAAATAAAACTTCCAGAGAATCCTCTGGAAGGATCGGGAATAAAGAGGCAACTTCGCTTTGCTACGTGATAATTAAAGCATCATCGTCCATCAAACCGTCAATAATTGCAGCGTTAGTGACTGGGTCTCCGCTGGATACATATACCTCAGAAAGATCAACACCATCAAGTACAATTGTTTGGCTGACAGCAAGCGGGTCGCTACCATCAGTATCAATATGAATAGTGGTATTACCATCTGCAAATGTAAAATTCAGATATTGTTCGAGATTAGTTTCCGTTTCTCCATCTAATAGCTCACTTAAATCGAGCCGATCGTTATCGACATCAAAGTCAGTAATATGATCTTCTGCAATATATACGCTAGGATCAGCACTATCATCACCTTTGAGCCATGCAAAGGTGTCAACTCCCAGACCGCCCGTTAAGATATCGTCACCAACACCACCAATAAGCGTATCATCACCAGAACCACCATCGATATAATCATTACCATCGCTGCCAGTAAACTGTGAACTGTCCGAGCCGCCGAGGATGGTATAGGCTTCATCAAAAATAGGATCATGAGCCATAAAACTCGCTGTATCCTGCGTCATGATCGCAAG
>NZ_JBLIEK010000075.1:0-18840 GCF_047632995.1 Psychromonas sp. | reverse complement strand
GAATAGTCAAGCTGATTTTTCCCGGGAGGAACTCCCATTTCAAATATCTTTCGCAAGCTCTCACGGGTAAGTGGAACTTTTTTTTTCATTTGAATCTCATTTCCAGATTGTTAAAGAACACCAGTGAAATTCACTGTCTAAGCATTTGCTTACGTGAAGGATATTAGACTTGGCTTTAAACTATGTCAACCAGGCTGGGTGTGAAAGCCCTTTATTTTCAATTGGTTACGATATTTGTTGGCGGCGTTTTACCCAGTGTTTTCAACGGTATTTTTATCTTGAAAAAGTTTTGTAAGCAAAAAGCCTGTTAACGGGTGATAAGAGTTTTAGTTAGTAAATGAAAGGGGAAATCGATGCATATTTAGCTGTTTTTAGCTAAATATGGACTGAAAAAAATTGAAATTATTTTATTTTGAATCAGTTAAAGATCAAAAAATGTATAAAGTTGTGAGACTAAATGGGGGAAAGGGACTAATCGAAGGCCAAATTTAATTGAAAGCTTGGTTATTGCGTTTAATAATACAGAACTTAATATGCCAACAATAAGGAAGAGTATGCCTCTTATAAAGCAGATCAGAGAAGCAGTTAACAGTGGTGACCTAAGTCACGCATTTACAACCCAAGACATCATATTGTGGGTAAGTGTAAATAACATTACTAAAGATGATGGTGACCAATATGTTGAGTCTTCAATTACATCAATTCTCTCCAACTCAAGTGTAAGGAATACACAATCTAGCAACCAAAACGTGAAAGTACTTGGCCGTAGTGAGAATGCTGAAGGAAAAGCTGAATATTGGTTCCTAACAGAGTAGCAAGCGACTCATTTCCTTGATACGTATTAGCCAAAGACCAAAAGCCCGGGGCTATAATTTACTGATAATTACTTAACTTATTGACTAAAATGGTAAAAGTCTGGGTAGATGTGCCTATATCTGTGTCTACTTCTGTCTAATATTAGACGGTTTCATAAATATAACTGTCCATGACCATCTAGTAACGTACTGAATTGTCTAGGTATTTGTGAATGCTTCAAAATCCGTTTTCGAGAGAAGTGCCGGTTCAAGTCCGGCCTCGGGCACCATACTTTAAATCCTTGCTTATGCAGGGATTTTTTGTATCTACAGCACGTTAAATTCCCTTTTTATCATTATCTCCCAAGCTTTCCAACAACCTACAAATTAATCCAACTCAGCTTTGCATATCAGCAATCACTGCTGGTGGGTGGTTTCAGCTACTCCTCTTGCCCATTAACGGTTTTTTTTGTGGCGGTGTTTGTGCGGATTTAAGATTTTAATAAGGTTTCTCGTCATCCGTTAAACGCTGTAACCCTTTCATTACCTCGATAGCGGATAGCCTTATCAAAAATTAAAGAGTCCTGTTTATTAGATCAGAATAGTCCTTGAAAGCAGAATTGCTGTTCATATTGGTTCTGAGCATGAGAGCGGTTAATTTGTGTACTATGCTCTGTAGTGTGTTACCCAAACCTGAGGAGAAAGAATATGAAAAAGGCGATCTTGACAGCGGTCTTATCTATCTCTGTGCTTTCGGGCATACCTGTTCTGGTTCAGTCAGCGGAACCCGCCGATAAAAGCCCTCAAGTGGAACAGATTACGCCCAACGTGCAGTTATTTGACAAGCAGATGGCACAGTCTCAGGAATACATGATTAAGATGCAGGAGCAGATGGATAATATCCGTCAAACCCAAGACCCGCAGGAGCGGCAAAATCTGCTTCAGGAACACTGGGCCACAATGCAGAAGAATACGCAATTGATGCACAAAATGTGGGGGGCGGGTGGCGGAATGGGCTGCTGTATGCAAGGTCCGACAATAGGACCCGGCAAGGTGAGAGGCTGGCGTCATATGGGAGACCAATACTACAAGCTGACACCGAAGCAATTGAAGCAGCGGCAGTACATGATGGATCGCTACGTGCCGATGCAGCAGATGATGATGCAACACTTAATGCAACACCAGCGTTATATGTGGGACAAATGAAAGCGCGACTCTGCGTTTGAAGGTCCTGTGCGAAAATCCGCGCAGAGACCTGATTTGCGGGGGGCCAGTGAACTAATGTAATTTATGTTTACCTGTGACGAACTACTCTTCTCTATTACACTTTTTTTGTAATTTTAACTTGCTGCCAGAGTGTTGTGCTTAAGTTTTGCATCGATTCTCGGCGGCCGTTACTATCTGCTTGCCTGCATCTGGAAGAATGATTTGCATCTCCAACTCAATAAAGTGTAAAAGAGGAATCTGACATTTAGATTAGCGTGTTAATTTAATTGCCTCAAAGATAATAGGTATTGCAGATAAATTGACTCGGTAATAATAAGCATAGGGCAGTTGTTTTGTTCGTCCCATTTACATCATATTGATTTGCAAGGCGATCATTAATAAGTAATGATATATCTTTCGATAAATATCGGACTTGTTTTTTCAATTGAAGGGTACGTATGCAGGTTTTAAATCACCAAGGAATTGAAATTGAAATTGATAGTGGTTTTAAATTTGGAGATGCTTTTTTTAACTTGCTCAATTTTGTTAAATTACCTGATGATAAAGATTCAAATAGAAGTTCGATTGAGCAGCAATGTAATATTTTTTATCGGGATATTATGAATTATGGTTTTGTTGATTCACATAATCAGCATTTGCGTGATGGCCGCTTTGATTTAGCGGCTAAAAATTTAAATGAAATTAATAAATTATCATTAGATTATTTAACCGGATTAAGAAAAAAAGAGTTTTATGAAAGGAAATTAATCAGCTTAAAAAATTCCATGTATCAGAGTGATACGTCTGATTTTTCTTTAATTATTTGTGATTTAGATAAATTTAAAGAAGTGAATGACAGATTTGGTCATTCTGTGGGTGATGATACATTGAAAGTATTTGGCCCACTCCTTTTAGCAAGTTTAAGACCGTCTGATTTTGCCTATCGATATGGTGGCGAAGAATTTTTAGTCTTACTTCCGGAAACAAATTTGCATGAAGCTGCGAGTGTTGCAGAACGAATAAGAGTCAATATTGAAGATAGATTACACCTTGGTCATTATGGATTAAATCAGATTACTGCACATGATATATCAAAATCAGTCATTGAATCTGATGATGTCAGTGCCATTAATGATGTTTTCTTTTTATCTAAAGACCTAACTTGTAGTTTTGGTGTGGCAAATTACTTGGACTGTGCGCAATCAACTGAAAGTTTATTTTTACGTGCGGATGAGAATTTATATCTAGCCAAAGCTAACGGCAGAAATAAAGTTGAGTACTAATTTTATTACCACTTTCATTCTCTTAACATTAAAAAAGAGACTACCATTTACCCCAAACTTAAAAGCAGCATCAACAGATACGCTGATCAAAACCTCCTCTAATTAACCTCTCTTTTAAGTGATTAATTATCATTGAAATGGTTAGAAAATAAGTACAGAATACGCCGGTTTTTAGATTCCCTGTTCGCCTTAATACAAGAGTCTGAATATTGTATATAACCTGAAACTATTATAATAGGATTTTTCCATGTTGGCACAACCACTTGAGTACTATTCACAATCTGCTTTTGAGCGCATATCAATGAAGGCAAAAGAGATCGAAACCCCTTGCGTGATTATTGATACTGCAACGATTGAAGAGCACTTTGATGCATTGACAAGTAATTTCCCTTGGGCCGATATCTATTATGCATTAAAAGCCAATCCGGCCCATGAAATTATTGATCTGGTCAATGCTAAAGGTGGTTGCTTTGATCTTGCCTCTATTTATGAACTTGATAAAGTGCTCTCCCATCATATTGATCCCGCTCGCATCAGTTATGGCAACACCATCAAAAAGCGCGCCGATATTAAATATTTCTATGATGCAGGGATCAGAATGTTCGCTACTGATTGTGTTAGCGATCTGGAAAATATTGCACGAATGGCACCGGGATCAAAAGTGTATGTGCGTATTCTTACCGATGGCACATTAACTGCCGACTGGCCGCTTTCACGAAAATTTGGCTGTCAACCCGATATGGCGATGGACTTGTTAGTGAAAGCTAAAACACTTGGCTTAGAGCCCTATGGCGTTTCATTTCATGTCGGTTCGCAACAGCGTGATGTGGGTGCCTGGGATAACGCCGTTGCGACCGTAAAAGTTATTTTTGAGCGTCTGCAGGAAGAAAACGATATCACTTTACAGATGATTAATATGGGCGGCGGTTTTCCAGCTAACTATATTAGCCGGGCAAATGACTTAGAGGTTTATGCAGCGGAAATGTTACGTTTTCTAAAAGAGGACTTCGGCGATACATTGCCGCGTATTATTCTTGAGCCGGGACGCTCATTAGTGGCGAACGCCGGGGTGTTAGTTACAGAGGTGGTACAAGTATCACGGAAAAGTAATACCGCCTTATATCGCTGGGTTTATACCGACGTCGGTTTGTTTTCAGGGATGATAGAAACATTAGGCGAAGCGATTAAATACCCGCTCTACTGTGAGGCTGATACTGCGGGCACAGGTGATGAGTCTGAAGAGGTGGTTATTGCCGGGCCAACCTGTGATAGTGCCGATATTTTATATGAAGATTACAAATACTGTCTACCGCATAGTTTAAAAGAGGGCGATCGCCTATTTTGGCTCTCAACGGGTGCTTACACTACATCCTATAGCGCCATTGAGTTTAATGGTTTTCCGCCACTTAAAGCCTATTTTGTATAAGTTTTAACGATCAATATCAAGCCCATCTACTGTGTTAGTTGGGCTAATCTTTTGCTTTTTCCTCTTTGTTGTGTGTAATTTTTTTACGTGCCTTCACCATCTGAGGCTGCTCTAGCCTAGATAAAAATTTCGCCTAAAAAACATCCTAACTGACTATTAAATGGGCATTGCTTATATATATCTTCTTGACTATATTGAGTTATCTTTAACTTTATTCGGACAAAAAATTTTGTCACATAGAACAACCTCCAGTGTTTTTGGTACCTTGCTGGGCTATGCGCCAGGCGGCGTTGCCGCTTACTCTTGTGATTATGAGAGTGCCAGTGATGCACAATACCCTAAACGTAGTGCTTTTCGCAGCTACCTTGACGGTATTTATATGGGTTATAAATGGCAGTGTGTGGAATTTGCCCGGCGCTGGATCTATCTCAATCACGGTTATATTTTTGACGATATCTCAATGGCTTACGACATATTTCAGTTACGCTCTGTAAGAGATGTTGTAACCAATTCTCGGCTGCCTTTGCAGGCATTTGCTAACGGCAGTAAAAGCCCTCCCCAACCCGGAAGTCTACTCATTTGGGATCAGGGGGGGGAGTTTTCAGAAACAGGTCATGTGGCAATTGTGACGGAAGTGTTTGCCGATAAATTACGGGTTGCAGAGCAGAATCTGGATCATGAGATTTGGCCAGAAGGGTGCAACTACAGTCGAGAACTGCCTGCTACCACAACACAGGAGGGCGAATATTGGTTACAGTGCTCTTTTAACGACGCCACTATTTTAGGTTGGATGACACAAACAGATAACTCCCTTTATGCGCAGCCAACTATTGCAACGGATAAACAGTTATTTGCCCTGCGCAGCCGTTATGCAAAAGCGCAGGTTGATCCGCAAAAATCCTGGTTAAATGTTGCCAATGAAGATGAAGCTGCTTATGTTAAGGCGATGCACGGAGATAAGTTAAGTGCCGTTAGCGCGGATCAATACCGCTATTATACGTTATCAGAAACGGCGCAACTGACCCTGCAAAGAGCGACCAATGAACTGCATGGTTTGTTTATGCACGCCACGGATTATGTGCTTGAGAATCCGGCTTTATTGGACAAATTTAACCTGCCTCGCGCTATTTTAGGGAAGATCCGTCAATCCTGGGATAATCGCTTAAATCAATTGATTACCAGCCGCTTCGATTTTTCGATGACCCCGCAGGGATTAAAAGTGTACGAGTATAATTGTGATTCGGCATCCTGTTATATGGAAAGCGCTAAAATTCAAGGTAAGTGGGCGCACCATTATGGCGTTCACGAGGGGCAGGATAGCGGTAAAGATCTGTTTAATAATCTGGTGAATGCATGGCGGAAAAGCCAGGCGAAAGGGCTCGTACATATTTTGCATGATTGCGATCCCGAAGAAATATATCATGCGCTATTCATTCAGCAGACATTAAAATCAGCAGGTATTGCAAGTAAGATGGTCTCCGGTATTAGCAGTCTTAAATGGGATCCGCAGGGGAATATTTTAGACGTGCAAGGGGAGTCAATTCACTGGGTCTGGAAAACCTGGTCATGGGAAACTGCGCTGGATCAAATTCGCTCAGAATGCGAGGCCGATCAGGCTCTCGGTGAGCACTATGAGCCAGCATGGGAAAGAGGTCAGACACCTAGACTTGCGGATATTTTACTGCATAAAAATATTATGATTTTTGAACCGCTATGGACTTTAATTCCCAGTAATAAAGCTATTCTGCCTGTACTTTGGTCGCTCTTTCCCAATCATCCTTTATTACTGCAAGCTGATTTTGAATTAAACGCCGATTTGCAGGCGAGTGGTTATGTCACTAAGCCGATCGTTGGTCGCTGCGGGGCGAACATTCAGTTGGTCGATCAAGATCAAGACATTATCGAGGCAACAGGAGGGGGATTTGCCGCTCAGGAACAAATATACCAAGCTTTATTTCCGCTGCCGCTGGTGGATGGTTATTATGTTCAGGTATGCACCTTCACCGCAGCGGGAAAATATGCAGGAAGTTGCCTGCGTGTCGATGCCTCTATGATTATTAGTAAAGAGAGCGATTGCATGGCACTGCGTTTTGTTAATGATGAGGCTCTGCTTAGCCAGCAAGCAGTTATAAATTAAAAAAACCAATTTCCCTTATTATTTATCGTGAAATTGGCTTAATTTTATTTTGCTAAGTTAATGCAGCGCCATTTTTCCGGTTATGCTGCGGGTATATCGCTTTATGATAGAGGTGGTCATAATGCTTAGCTGCATTTGACCAGTAGAAATGGGAACGCATCACTTGTTTTTTTAAGCGTGACATCTCTTCCGGATGCTCTACATATAGCAGCAAGGCGCGGCGCATTAAGTTAAGCAGTTGACTCGGATTGGGATCATAGAAGACAAAACCATTGGCATTATCGGGATCTTGATCGTAGTCTAAAACGGTATCTTTTAATCCACCCACAGCCCTTACAAGAGGTAATGTAGCGTAGCAAAAACTGTATAGCTGATTTAAACCGCAAGGTTCAAAGAGCGAGGGCATAACAAAGAAATCGGAACCTGCTTCCACCATATGTGATAATTTTTCACTGTAACTATCAATAAACTTAAATTTATTAGGGAAATGGGTTGCAATAGCTTTTAATTGCCCGGTTATAGCGGGGTCTCCTGAGCCGACAATCACCAATTGCAGGCTATGCTTTAACACACTCTCCAACATCGGTAGTAGCAGACCAAAGCCTTTTTGTTCGGTAAGCCTACATACCATACCGAAAATAGGATTATTACTTTCGGGAAGGCCAACCTCTCTTTGTAATCCTTTTTTACAAATAACTTTACCGCGGAGATCATCGGCCGAGAAATTTGCGGGTATTAATGTATCTGTTTCTGGATTCCAATCATTATAATCACAGCCATTTAAGATCCCTTCAAAATCATGAATTCGTTCAACAAAGTGATGATGCATACCATGAGAGCCGAGCGGGGTTAGTAATTCACTGGCATAGTTTGGACTGACTGTATTGATTTTGTCGCTGTAAATGACTCCCGTTTTTAGATAGTTAATGTAGTTATAATTTTCTAATATACGTTCATCCATGCAGGCGCTGACTTCAGGAATTAAGTTAAGCTGAGACTTATCAAAAATTCCTTGATAACAGGCATTGTGGATCGTTAATACTGTTTTGCTTTGGGAGAAGTGGGCACTATCCTCATAACGGGTTTTCAGTAGATAAGGAATGAGCGCTGTGTGCCAGTCATTACAGTGAATGATGTCGGGGACGAAGCCGCTTGCTTCACAGGCTTGCAAAGAGGCTAGGCAAAAAAAGGCAAAACGTTCACCATTATCTTGATAAGCATGGTGATCTTCACCGTACAGACCCGCCCTGTCAAAGTAGTGTGCGTTATCAATAGTTAAAACTGGGATGCCATCTAAAGTTAGTTCATGTACTTCAAATTGGATATCTGGACGGGGGCTATTAGTATTTAATGTTAAGTCAAAACGATGTTGTGCCTGTTCGCGATGATTTATATTGCGGTAGAAGGGGGTGATGATTTTAACGTCGTGACCCAGGTTACGAAGTTCAATCGGTAATGCTTTTGCAGCATCTGCTAAACCACCCGTTTTTGAGAATCCTTCAACTTCAGCAGAAACGAAAAGAATTTTTAGTTTTTTATGATTCAATGCAACGCTCCTTTGACAATTTTACCTTTATATCAATAAGTAAAAAGCCGCAAATGTTTATGGTGATTATAAGGGAATGCTTGTATCACTAACTATATACCCAAACCAGTTGAAGATGAAGATTCCTGTATCTTGAACTGGTTTGGGTATAAGTTTAGGTTAAAAGCCTATTTTAGCACCTTTCGGAATGACAACTATACCTTCATCAGAAACGGTAAAACGTTTTTTATCATCCTCCAGATTAATGCCAATTTGTACGTTATCTGCAATTGATACATTCTTATCAATGATAACTTTAGTCAACCTGCAGTTTTTTCCTATTTTGGTATCGCCTAATAAAATACAGTGAGAAATTTCAGTATCTTGCTCGACAAAGCAGTTAAAACCTAAAATAGATTTTTTAATGGCCGCCCCTTTAATAAAACAACCGTCGGAAATTTGTGATTTTCGAATGGCACAATTGCTGTCATTACCATTTCTAAAGTGAGCAGCAGGCAGGGCCGGGTAGTGTGTATGCATTGGCCACTTGCGATTGTATAACGAAATCGGCGGTTTAGACTTAATTAAATCCATATTTGCATGCCAATATGAATCAATATTACCTACATCCCGCCAGTAGGTTTCATTTGTTTCCCCGGGAATTGAATTTTGCGAAAAGTCATAAACGAAGACGTTACCTTGTGGATAGAGGTGCGGAATAATGTCTTTGCCAAAATCATGGCTTGATTTTTTCAGTGCAGCATCTCGAATTAACTCTTCTTGCAGCACTTTGGAGTTAAATACATAGTTACCCATAGAAACTAAAACATGATCCGGATCGCCTGGAATTGTCTTTGCATCTTCCACCGCTGGTTTCTCAACAAAACCTATCATGCGACCCTCTTCATCCACTTCAATAATACCAAAGTGGTAAGCTTGTTCTTTAGGTAATTTGACAGCTGAAACCGTCAAGGTAGCGTCTTTTTTCTCGTGATAGGTAAGTTTTTGGCGAATATCCATTTTATAAATATGATCACTGCCAAAGATGCAAACAAGATCTGCTTCATCAGACTCAATAAATTGTAAATTTTGATAAATCGCATCAGCAGTACCCGAGTACCAATGCTT
This sequence comes from Psychromonas sp., assembly GCF_047632995.1. Lineage (GTDB taxonomy): Bacteria > Pseudomonadota > Gammaproteobacteria > Enterobacterales > Psychromonadaceae > Psychromonas. The sequence continues at coordinate 9,341 of NZ_JBLIEK010000075.1, read as the reverse complement.
ACCTGTACGCATTTGCGCAGGGATAGCATCAATAAAGGTGTCTGTAATACTGCTCAGTTCCCAAGCATCGGTAAGATGTTGATTAAGTGATTGAGATTTAAATTGTGTTAATACATAAATACGTAATAAATCAGAATTTACAAAATTATTTAACACGCAATCAATCAATCGGTAACTGCCTCCAAAGGGCACGGAAGGTTTAGTACGGGATTGTGTTAAGGGGTAAAGACGCGACCCTTCACCACCCGCTAAAATCATAGAGAGAACTTTTGCCATATTAAAAACCTATTTTATTTAGAATAAAAAATCTTTATTTAACAATGTCTATTGTTAATTTTTTTTATCAATAACTGAAAGTTGTTCTTCAAAACCAACTTTACTGCCTTTGGCAATCACCACAACGCCATCTTCCGATACGGTAAACTTCTTACGATCTTCTTCTAAGTTTTCCCCAATAATTGTGCCGGGGGCTATTGATACATTTTTATCAAGAATAACTTTAGTGAGGCGAGCTCCACTGCCTACTGTGACATTGCCCAATAAGATGGCGTCTTTGATTATCGCTTCGCTGCAGATATGGCAGCTAAAACCTAAAATCGAACTGCTGATTTGCGCGCCGTTAATATAAGATCCTGCACCTATCATAGATTTTGAAATATCACTGACCGATCCGTCCTGATCACGAAATGTGGCGGGTGGTAACGGTGGGTGATAGGTGTGTAGTGGCCAATGTGCATTATAAAGCGAAAAAGGTGCCTCATCTGCTAGCAGCTGCATATGCGCTTCCCAGTATGAATCGAGACTGCCTACATCACGCCAGTAAGCCGTTGCTGGCTCACCAGGAATGTGGTTGTCACTGAGTCTGTAAACAAATACTTTTCCCTTCTGGCAAAGTTTCGGGATGATATCTTTACCAAAATCATGGCTGGAATTGCGATCGGCTGCATCATCATAGAGCTCTTTTAACAGCACATCGGATTTAAAAACATAATTCCCCATGGAAGCTAATACGTGTTTATCGTCACCGGGAATTGTTTTCGCCTCTTCGACAGAGGGTTTCTCAGCAAAGCCTATCATCCGGCCGTCATCATCTACTTCAATGATACCAAAGTGATAAGCTTGCTCTTTAACGACTCGGATTGCAGCAACGGTCAAGGAGCCGCCTTTGGCTTTATGATGCTCAACCATTTGTTGGACATCCATTTTGTAGATGTGATCGCTGCCGAAGACGCACACATGCTCAGGAGCCTGTTTTTCAATAAATCGAGCATTTTGATAAATAGCATCAGCAGTGCCGGAGTACCAATTTTTATTGACACGTTGTTGTGCTGGAATTGCTTCGATAAATTGTTTCGCAATCCCTGAAAGGCGCCAGGCTTTACGTAAGTGAATACTTAATGATTGAGATTTGAATTGGGTTAATACATAAATTTTCATGATCTCTGCATTAACAAAATTATTTAATGCAAAATCAACAAGGCGATAATTACCGCCAAAGGGCACTGCTGGTTTGGTTCTTGTTTGTGTTAAAGGGAAAAGGCGAGAGCCCTCTCCCCCCGCAAGAATCATAGCAAGAATTCCAGCCATAAATTTCTCCTGATAAAAAGGGGATAAAGATTATTATTTTTTACATAATCCTTTTATTACTGACATCCCCCTTATGCAGGGTTGGATGCTTATACCCAAACCACCTCAAAATGCTGATTTGTGCATCCTGAGGTGGTTTGGGTATAGACCCTAACAAAAGAGAAATAAATATATAAGGGAGGAGTTTATTGTTTTTTGATACAAGTCAACATTTTAAATTTATTGTTTTCTTGCGTTATTTGCAGTACAGGAAATACTTTACTGAGTAAAGGTTCATAATTTAAAAATTTATTTGCAACAATAGACAGTTTTCCATGGTCAAGTAAATAGTTAGGGGCTTGATTAATAAAGGTTTCAGCAGCCAAGTAATCGGTTTGTTTTCCTGAGTGGAAAGGCGGGTTTGAAAGTAACAGATTATATTTTTTGTTAACTTCAGAAAAAACATCGGAGGGAAAAACCTCGCCTTTAAGTTTATTTTTTATCAATGAAAGTTTCGCGCTTTCTAATGCATAAGCGCTGATGTCAACAAGATCTATCTCTAAGTCAGGGTGTTTCTTGAGTATGTAACAGGCAATGACCCCGGCGCCGCAGCCAAAATCAAGCACGGATCCAGACATTTTTTCGGGTAAATTTTCTAATAATAACTGACTGCCTTTATCTAATTGACCATAACTAAATACGCCGGGTAGCGAGCAGATCTGCAGCTCAATATTATTGATATTTATCGGGTAGGTTTTTATCCATGAAGCCTGCTCAAAGGGAGGGACGCTCTGATTTAACTCAGCATATAAAATACTGCAATGGCGGGCTGAGTCAATATTATTAACGGCAGATGAGTAGGGGGTTAACAAAGGTTGCGCGCTTTTAATACCACATTTTTTTTCACCCACTAAAATAATACTCGCACCCTGCTCTAGGTGAGGGGTCAGGCTGGCTAGCAGGTATTGCGTCTCTTTTTTTGCTTTTGGTAAAAAAATCAATAATAGATCAAACTTCTTATCGCCTTGATAATGGGCGGTGAAATGCAGTTCAGAGGCGCTTAATTTAGGAGACAAGCGGCTGTAATAACGATAATCGCTAAAGCAAAAAGTGCTTGATAATGCGAGTGTCTGTAAATGGATTGGATAATCATCGTCAATATTGCCTGCAACCAATATATTTTTATCAGTAAAAAGCGATTCATTACGCTGTAATAGTTGGCTGGGATTTGAATAGCTGTAGTTTGCGAGTGACATTAGGTTTCCTGTTTAACATAGATCTTTTGACTAGTGGATATCCGATGAGCATTATATGATGACTTGACTGCAGATTAAAATATTTATAGCCAAATTATTCGAAGATGCAGGAATCAGCATCTTCGAATAATTTGGATTTGGTAATTAAGGGATTAAATGAAATTTACGGATAAATTCACTTTTATAACAATATCAGTCGTATTGGCATGCATTGTGTTGGTTTTGGTGGGCGGATTATTTAGTTTACGTGCGATGACGCTTAAACATCACCAGCAACGTATGGACAGTATTATTAACGTTATTGAACGTCAATTAGATAAAAATGTGGAAAAAAATCAATTTGATCTGTGGTTGCCTGATCTACTTGATGCTTCGGGCATTGTTAGTTTGCAAATAAAGCGCCAGGATAAGGTGCTATACCAAACTTATTATGAAAACCGTCATTTTTATCCAAATAACTTATTACTTCGCTATCAATATCAATTAAAAAAACACCCGAATATCTCTTTAATATTAAAGACTCGCCAACCCTTTGATGATATCAAGTTTTCACTGCTGCCATTATTAGGTATCTCATCGGCCATTTTATTTAGTCTCGTGTTACTTAGCTTTGCAATATATTGGATAAAAAAACAATTCAATGGTGCCGAGTTACTGGAGAGAAGGGCTAAGTACCTTTTACAAAAAAATCCAACCGCGCGTATTGCACAGCCGGGCGAATGGCCTAAACTCGCCAGTCAAGCACTGGATCTGTTATCCAAAGAGCTGGAGCAAAGTCAAAAAGAACGCAGTTATTTTGATGAGTATATTCGTGGGCAAGCTTTTTTAGATGAAGCGACGGGACTGGGAAATAGTCTCGCTTTTGAAAACCGTTTAGATGCAATTGCAACCAATCAAAATATATTTTCGAGTGCTTTATTACTGGCTGATTTTTCTGAATTAGACTTTATTGATAGTCAATTTGGGAGCGAGATCCGCAATCAAATCTTACTGCAAATTAGCGATATTTTAACGTCATTCTCGAACCGTTATGATGATCAGTTTCATGGCCGCATTGAAAAATCAGAATTTGTGTTAATTATCCCGCAGATGTCTTATCAAGAAACTGAAGTAGCTGCCAAACAGTTAACTAAGCTACTTTTTCAGTTGCAGCTCCCGGAGTCTGTTTCAATCGAGGAGTTTTTTCATATTGGTGTTGTAACTTTTCACTATGGCGACAAGCCGCTGCAGATTATGGACGATTTAAACCGTGCGTTATCAGTTGCGGTACACCAAAATGTCAGCGGTTGGTTTTTAGCCGATCAAGATGATAATTATGCTAGCTTGTCCAAGGGAACGGTAAAATGGCGTACATTACTTGAAAATGTATTAGAAAATGATGGGCTATTACTGTATCAGCAGCAGATTATCGGTCGTGACGGTCGCACTGAACTTTACTCTGAGCTTGGGCCCTGTATCAAAGATCATCAGCAAAAAATTATTGCAACGGATACTTTTTTGCCGATGGTTGAAAAGTGTGGTCTGCATGAAAAATTTGATCGAAAAATGCTAGAAAAAGTACTGGCGTTACTTGTACTTCGTGGCGAACGAAGTAAACCTATTGCAATAAATTTAAGTGCATATATTTTAATGGATAAAAAAAATCAGCAGTGGTTTATCTACGAACTTATGCAGCTGCCTCGTCATTTACGCAATAATCTGGTGATTGAGGTTTCGGAACACTTAGTGGAAAAAAATTATTTTTTACTGCGTGCAGCATTAAATGCTATTCAGAAAATTGGCTGTAAGATTGCTATTGATAATGTCGGTAAGTCTGTCGTTAATACCGAATATATTCTTGATTATCATATTGATTACCTAAAACTTCACGTCAGCTTAGTCGCTGATATTCATTTGCGTAAAACCAATCAAATCGCGCTGCAAAGTCTAATGGCTAGCTGTTTAAACAGTCGAACTAAAATCATTGCTGTGGGCGTTGAAAATGATGAAGAGTGGCGCTGTCTGCTTAAAATCGGTGTTCATGCCGGGCAAGGTTCACTGTTTTCCGACGTGCAGCCTTTGTGATATATGGTAATGTGACCTGATCGCGTAATTTATCCGACAATTCGCGATTTGCCTCAGATATAATAAATATTCGTAGAATCTATGGGTTAATCCCTTATTATGAACGAATGATTGAATTGTCGTTTATTGAGAAAAATAAAATTAATATGTTTAAAAATCTTTTTCCTAAAAAAGTACAAACTAAAATTAGCCTCTATTTAGCGAGCAACCGACTTGTTATCTGCTTATTAGAAGAGGGGGGAATTCGTTTGCTTGCTCAAACAGCGGTTTCATCCGAGGCACAGTGGGCGCAAAAATTTGCATCAGTAGTTAATGAACACAAACTTCATCATGGTCAGGTATCTGTCGTATTAAGCCGTGACTTTTATCAGACGTTTGATATTGAAAAGCCAAAAGTTGAAGAGGGTGAGTTAATGGCGACACTCCCTTTTTCTATAAAAGATTTGGTTTCTGAGAGCATTTTTGATCTGGTCGTTGATTATTACGATATGCCTTTTCAGCAGCACAAGGGAGATCAAATAACGGCTGTCTGTACCCCTAAGAAGCGTGTTATCAACATCCGTGATATGATTTTTAAACAGGGAATGAAACTTAAAGAGATTACCACTGAAGAGTTAGCATTAACCCGTTTACTGGGTAAAAGTGAGGAAGTTAATCTCCTGCTTTCACAACAAAAGAATGAATTGGTGTTAACGGTAGTAAAAGAGGGGCAACTGTTTTTCTCCCATCGTTTGCGCGGATTTAATGAATTGTTGGCAGAGCCTCTTGGTGGTTTTGAAAACGCACTATTAGATGGGCTGAGTTTAGAGTTGCAACGTGCGCTTGATTATATGAATTCGCAACTGCGAATCGCTTCAATCTCTCATCTCTATTTGGCGGTTGTTTGCCCGGATCTCCCCTTATTGGCAGAACAGTTAAGTAGCTACCTGGCAAAAAAAGTCGTGCCATTTGGCGAGACAGATCAGTATGATTTCACCAATATTCTGGCATATGGCCCGTTAATGGAGGGTAAATGAAAAAACAGATAAATCTTTACCAGCCAAGTTGTTACCCAAAACGGGAAAAATTCACCGGCAAACAGTTTCTTTTTTTGGCCGGAATCTGTTTTCTTTTGGTACTCGCATTGCATCTTACTTTAAACAATAAGTTTTCAAAAACCCAAGCGATAGCAGCGCAGCATAAAGCCTTATTAACGATAAAGCAGACTGAATTGGCGGCCTTAGTCACTGAATTGCAGAACAATCGTGCACCCGATTCGAAAATAAGAGAGCAACTTGCGCTGCAAACCGAAATTGATGCAAAACAGCGTTTATTAGGTAGTTTATCGGGTATTGAATTAGGTCGGGTGGTGGAGTTTTCTGAATTGATGAGAGGCCTTTCATTAGCGAGTATGAGTGCAATCAGCATCGATCATTTCTCCATAATTGATGGGCGCTTAAATATATCTGGGCAAGCGAAAGAGAGTGATTCAGTGCCCTTATGGCTGACAAAAATTCAAACAACCAATGAGCTGGCGGGCATTGCTTTTGAAAAGATAAAAATATCAGATATTGCCGGAGGCTTCTCTTTTCAACTAAGCAATAACCCTAAAAATAAAAAAGCGAAGGCGCCAGCACAATGATGAAGCTTAACGTTATTGAAATTGAAAAAGCGTTTAATAAAATGACCCTGCGTGAGCGTGCTATTATATTTGGCGCATTACTCATTTGTGTCTTTTCGATCAGCTATTTTTGGATATTTGATCCGGCAATGGCGAAACAGGCAAAAATAGAGAAAGCCCTGCAGTTGAGCTATCAGCAGGAAAGTGAATTGAATAGCGAAATTGACACTATTAAACTGCGTTTACAAAAAGATCCGTTACAAGAAATTAATACTAAAATCGCTTTCTCTGTGCAGACCTTAGTGGCATTGGATAAACAGCTGGATGAAAAGTTAGTCAGTTTTATTCATGCATACAAGATGCCCATTGCTCTTACCAAGGTACTTAATGAAAGCCCCGGGGTAAAAGTTGAGTCATTAATTTCATTACCTGCGCAAGCATTTAATTCATCGGTAGTTAATGCGGGTGCGGCGCCGCTACAAAATCTGTTTTATAAACATGCGTTAGAGATTCAATTAACGGGTGATTATAATGCCATTTATCAATATTTATTGAACCTTGAAACCTTGCAGGAAAAATTTTATTGGTCCGCTCTGACTTATCAGGTGGCGGATTATCCTCTTGGCAAAGTGACTATTGAGATATACACCCTAAGCGATCAACAGGATTTAGTCAGTGGTTAAATATATTATTTTATTTTGCTCAATAATAAGCGCTAACGTGATGGCCAATAGCGCGCCGTTAGTTGATCCGACAAAACCGCTAAATCACACAATAAAACCGGTAAAAAAAGAGTATCGCTCTGCGCTGCCTAAATTACAAAGCATATTGGCTGAGGGTGGGCAACGACGTGCCATTTTAAACAATCAATTATATAAAACGGGGCAGTGGGTAAGTGGTTATCAGATAACGCGTATCGAAAGTGATGCGGTGTTATTACGCCATAAAAAACACGCATATAAGTTAAACTTATACACAAAAGAAGAGCATTTTGTTAAATAAATGCCTTATTTGCTTTATGGAAAATAGATAAAATGGAAAAATTTATTTCAATAAGTTGTTGTCTTTTATTATTAACAGCTTGTCAGGCGACTAAAGAAAATACCGCTGAATCGCAAAAAATGCTTTTACAAACGAATATAAATAAACAGGTGGAGGAGTTGATTCTACCTGAGGATATTGCATCTGAATTATATGCAGATCTGTCGTCACAACCTGAACTGGTTTTGGTTGAAGAAAAACGTTTTGATATTTCAGCAAGAGATGTGGATGCCTCGGTCTTTTTTGCCTCATTAATTAGAGGCACCTCTTTCAGTGTTGCCATTCACCCTGATGTGCAAGGCGAGATCACGCTTTCATTAAAGCAGGTGACATTAGCGGAAGCGTTAGCTGTTATTGAAGATATGTTTGGTTATGAAATTAAACTGACAGGACGCATCTATCATATCTATCCTGCGGGTATGAGGGTTGCTAGCTTTACCCTTGATTACCTGTTTATGAATCGGATGGGCGGATCGCGAACCAGTATTTTATCCGGTCATTTAAGTACGCAAAGTGATAATTCTGATACAACCTCCGATTCAAGCTCAAGTAGCAGCAGCTCAAGTGCGGCTGATTCTCAAGATAAAGAGTTTACCGGGGAGTTTTCATCAAACGCCTTAGAGGATGGCACGGAAATAATCACAGTGACCAGCACCAACTACTGGGCTTACTTAGAAAGTAAAATAAATAAATTATTAAAAAGCACGGTCGGACGAGATGTGATTGTCAGTCCTATGTCAGGTGTGGTGACGATTCGAGCTTATCCAGAGGAGATTCGGGAAGTCCGGGAATTCCTGGAAAAGGAAACGGATAACTTAAACCGGCAAGTGATTTTAGAAATACAGTTAATCGAAGTGCAGTTAAATGATGAATACCAGCAAGGCGTTAGTTGGAGTAACGCAGGTGATGCAATTAGTGCGACCAATGTGTTATTTGATGCTACCCACAAGCTGGCTGAAAGTGTCATTAACAGTACTATCGGTGGCAGCGGTGCATTAACCATCGCGAATGGCTCCTTTTCCGCTGTCGTGTCAATGTTAGAAACACAAGGTGATGTGAATGTGTTATCTAAACCGCGTATAACGGCAATGAACAATCAAAAAGCGGTGATTAAGGTGGGCGGGGATGAGTATTTTGTGACCGATGTTTCAACTACAACGGTAACGGGGACGGCAACAACATCGACACCTAATGTTGAATTGACGCCGTTTTTCTCAGGTATTTCAGTGGATGTAACCCCAAAAATTAATGACGATGATTCTGTCTTATTACATATTCATCCGGCGATTGTAGATATCGAAGAGCAGATAAAAACGATCAGTTTTGGTAGCTCTAGCGCTGGTGATTTGACTATTCCCGTTGCCAAAAGTGATGTGCGTGAATCAGATACAGTTGTAAAAGCACAATCGGGCGATGTGATTATAATTGGCGGTTTAATGAAAACCATTGAAAAAGATCTGGTTTCTAAGACTCCGTTTATCGGAGATGTGCCTTGGTTGGGTGAGCTGTTCACTAATCGTCAAAAGCAGAGTTTAAAAACGGAATTGATTATTCTGGTGAAACCACAAGTTGTAAAACAGAATACGTGGAAACAGGAGATGCAAAAATCATCCGATTTAGTTGAAAAATGGTACCCCTCTGAATGATCTATCTAAAGCATTTTGGATTAGAAAAAGCGCCTTTTTCACTCACCGCGGATCCTAATTTTTATATTGATTTTATTCCTCATAAAGAAGCGTCACAAGTAATCACCACTGCCCTTTCTTTGGGGGAAGGGATCTTAAAAATAACTGGTGAAGTGGGTACGGGAAAAA
>NZ_JBLIEK010000074.1:0-19152 GCF_047632995.1 Psychromonas sp. | reverse complement strand
CCCAACCCCTCATCATTTTATTTGAGAAGTAATCGAAATATTCAACTTGCATCCATTCTCCTTCTGTCTGTAAACCAGAGAGTTTAAGCTTAGGTGGTAATGTTTCAATGATTCTAGATGTTATGCTAGGTGATACTCTAATATTCAGAGGTACTTTTACAAGAAAAAAAGAGTCTAATGGCAAGTCCTTAAGACTATCGGTTAAAACCACAACCATAGCCTCAAGGTTATCAATTTTATTTGTTAAGCGCTGTTCCGATTGGCTTCCTGAGTATTCTGTATAACAAAGAATCATAAGCGTAAGTAATAAGCCCAAATAAAATTCTAGACTCAAGTTGTTATTAGGAGACTCATTTATTTGTAATTGGCACTCATCAATTACTGACTCCCAATCTTGGTCTTCAAAAGAACGAATTAAATCAGCATAATTTTTTCCATAAATGAAACTTGAATCAAACGTTGACAACTTTTCAGCTAGTGAAAATGCAGCATTGCATGCAGAATTTTCACTAAAATAATTAAGCTCTTTTAATGCATTCACTAGAGGACTTTCGAGACCCTGTAAAATTGATTTAGGTAAAATATTTTCAAAGTCACTAGTCATACTGAGTATTGAATCGTTATTAATTTTCTCCAACATTTTCATATATGGTGAATTATCAATCTCAGCCATCACCTTACTGATAGGATCATTATTAATTTCATCCATCACTTTCATATATGGTGGATTTTCAAGCTCGTCCATCATCTTGATTACTGGATCATTGTTAATTTGATCCAATATTTTCATATGCGGTGAATTTTCAATTTGACGCATAACCTTAAATGCTGACGAATTTAATAGCTCATCAAACGGATTATATTTACTCATATATATTCTCTATGCAGGATGCAGATGAAATTTAACAGCTTTATAGAACTTACTGCGGCGCAAAGGGCAGTATCATCTATCTCATTTAAAGTGATCACCACAATATATAATAATTATCACACAATCAATCTGTTCGGCAATACGTTGATTTGAATGGATGCATTAGGAAATTTAGAATACTAGGTTCACCGAACCAATACGGCTACTAAAATTTCCGTACGTTTTTCTTGGCTGCGAAATGACTTTAGCAAAGGAAATCATGGATGATTTCATTAGGCTTGGCTCAGCACATGGATGTGCTGTCCAAGCCGGTGCGTTAAGAAGTTATTGAGCAGGCGAGATAAAAAAACGTCTCGGAACGGCACTCTTTTGCTTACTTTTCTCTTGCTGTTGAGAGAAAAGTAAAGTCGCCGACAGGGCGAAATACCAACAAAGAAAGTTAAACCCGACGCTTCAAGCGCAAGCTAACAAACCAACCAACCAAATCTGCTAGTTTACGCACTCATTAAGATTCTCGATAAAAGATCTCGAGAATGACGGTGGGAGGATTTATCGATGAAAGATATAACATCAGATCGCAAGTGCAAGCTTCAAACCAACCCAATCTGCTAGGTTACGCACTCATTAAGATTCTCGATAAAAGATCTCGAGAATGACGGAGGGGGGGATTTGTCGATGAAAATAACGCCTACCCCACAAACAAAAAAGCGATAACCACTTGCATGATTATCGCTTCTAAAATTTTGTAAAGATTAAAAACTAATCCTCGTAAGCAATCGGATCTGTCACACCATTTTCCGCAAATGCTTCAAGGCGTTCAACGCAACTGCCGCATTCACCGCAGGCTTTTTCCCGGCCGTTATAACAGGTCCATGTTTTGCTGTAATCCAGCCCCATTTTTAGCCCGTCTTTTAAAATACCAATTTTATCGCTATTTAAATAAGGCGAGAAAATTTCAGTTTTGTCATAATTCGCTATTTCAGCCACATCATTCATCTTCTCAACAAATTCAGGACGACAATCGGGATAGATAGCGTGATCGCCAGAATGTGCGCCGTAATAAACTTTTTCAGCTTTGATAGAAACAGCATAACCAATCGCTAAAGAGAGCAAAATCATATTACGATTAGGTACAACGGTTGAGATCATATTCTTTTCTTGATAATGACCCAATGCCACATCAATTGAATTGTCAGTCAGTGACGAACCGCCAATTAATTCATTTATTGCTGAAATATCAATAACTTTGTGATTGACACCGAGTTCTTCACAGACACTGCGCGCCACTTCTATCTCTTTAACATGACGCTGTCCATAATCGAATGTTAATGCGTAAGGTGTTAAACCTTGCTGTAAGGATTTATGCAGGACGGTGTAAGAGTCCATTCCACCTGAATATATAACAACGACTTTTTTACCCATAATACTTGTATTTCCTACTCTATTCACTTATAAGTCTGGCCATATATACCCATGATACCTCAAGATACTTTATCAGGACTCAGCTCGGAGACCAGAATAAGGCACAGCATGAGGGTAATGGTTGCTCCCTTATCGAATGCTGTAACGCAATACTGGTTTTCGAGCCGAGCCCCCGGAGGGCAAGCCAAATTGCACTCATCTGCGTCGTTATAAAATCTCAATGTAGAATAACTATACTTCAATTTTATGCCTAGCATCCAAGTACAATTTGACTTGCTGATTTTGTATCTTGAAGTAACATGGGTATAAACTGTGACCCCTTTCTAAGGAGCATAATACGCCAATGCAACAAAACTATAAAGTAAATGAGCTGTTTCAAACTATCCAAGGCGAAGGTTTTTATACGGGCGCGCCCGCCATTTTTATCCGTCTGCAGGGCTGTGATGTAGGCTGCGCTTGGTGTGATACTAAAAACACGTGGGCTATCGACCCCGATAAACAGAGTCCGTTGCAAAAGCTTTCTGATCATAGCGATCAATCCAGCCACTGGGCAGATGTCAGCGCAGCAGAGATTGCTGATGAAATTAAACGCTTGAATTATAGCGCAAAGCTGGTGGTTATCACCGGCGGAGAGCCGTGCATGGTGGATCTGCGCGAACTGACCTCTCTGCTACATTCTCTTGGCTTTCAAACTCAAATTGAAACCAGTGGGACTTATCCTGTATTAGTGGATGAGAAAAGCTGGGTAACACTTTCGCCTAAAGTCGAGATGCGTGGCGGCAAAGTTATTTTACAAAGCGCGCTTGAACGTGCCAATGAGATCAAGCATCCGGTTGCAAGAGAAAAAGATATTGAGCAGTTAGATCTATTACTGGCGCAGTTAAGCTCGCTGGAGAATAAAATCATCTGTCTGCAGCCTATTTCTCAGAAAGCCTATGCAACGCAGCTATGTAGCCGGGTGTGCATTGAACGCAATTGGCGTTTATCTGTACAGCTGCATAAATATTTGGGCATCGATTGATAGCGGGTATAAACTCCGCTCTTTCTCTTAAAAATAAAATGAAACGACTGCAGTCTGAATCGTTACGATGAATTTAAATCTGAACTGTTTCTGTCTTTTTTTCAGCGGCCTTGCTAGGATCGTTTTTTGCTCTATTTTTTTGCTCTATTTTTTTGCTCTATATAGGTATCACTTTTGACCATTTCCGCTTCTTCTTTAAAAAAACAGCTCTGCAACGTTTTATGCAAAGACAAATTTCGTTTAGCGCGCCGTATTGATGGCGCGTTAAAGCAAAGTACCCCTGAAAAAGTAGAGCTGACGTTAACTAAAATTGCCTGTGATATTCAAGCATCGGCGGATACCTGTAAGCGCCGCTTTGACAATCTGCCGGAGCTTAATTATCCGGATCTGCCGGTCAGCCAGAAAAAAGATGAAATCGCTAAAGCTATTAGTGAAAACCAAGTGGTCATTATTGCCGGTGAAACCGGATCCGGTAAAACCACGCAGATCCCCAAAATTTGTTTAGAGTTGGGCCGTGGTGTCAGTGGCCTGATTGGCCATACTCAGCCAAGGCGATTAGCCGCGCGAACGGTTGCCACGCGTATTGCTGAAGAGTTAAATTCAACGCTCGGTGAAACGGTGGGTTACCGTGTGCGTTTTACCGATAAAGTCAGTGATCAATCTTATATTAAGCTGATGACCGACGGTATTTTATTGGCGGAGATTCAAAGCGATCGTTTTTTAACTAAGTACGATACGATTATTATTGATGAAGCGCATGAGCGCAGTTTAAATATTGATTTCCTGCTCGGCTATCTGAAACGTTTACTGCCGCGCCGCCCTGATCTGAAAGTCATTATCACCTCAGCCACCATAGATCCCGAACGTTTTGCTGCCCATTTTAGCGATGCTAAGGGCCAAAAAGCCCCGATTATTGAAGTCTCAGGTCGAACCTTCCCCGTTGAAACCTTGTATCGTCCTTTAGAAGAGTACGCGGGGGGAGATCAGATTGAGGGCATTTTTAATGCGGTTGATGAACTGCAGCGCCTGGGCCGTGGCGATATTCTGATCTTTATGAATGGTGAGCGTGAAATTCGCGATACCGCAGAAGCGTTAACAAAACGCAACTTGCGCGATACGGAAGTGTTGCCGCTGTTTGCGCGTTTAAGTGTTGCAGAGCAAAACCGTATTTTCCAGTCGCATCGCGGTCTGCGTATTGTCTTGGCAACGAATGTGGCGGAAACATCGTTGACTATTCCGGGCATTAAATATGTTATTGATACCGGAACGGTACGTATCAGCCGCTACAGTTACCGCACCAAAGTACAGCGCCTGCCGATTGAGCCGATTTCGCAAGCCAGTGCGAATCAACGAATGGGACGTTGCGGGCGTGTTAGCGAAGGCGTGTGCATTCGTTTATACGATCAAGAGGATCTGTTATCCCGCCCTGAATTTACCGATCCGGAAATTCTGCGTACTAACCTTTCCTCGGTTATCCTGCAGATGTTGTCGCTCGGCTTGGGTGAACTGAATAAGTTCCCCTTTTTGCAGTCGCCGGAAGATAGAAATATTAAAGATGGTTTATCGCTATTAGAAGAGCTGGGCGCGGTAAATTTAAATGCCAAGGATCCACGTCAAAAACTCACGCCATTAGGTATACAGCTAGCAAAACTGCCGGTTGATCCGCGTTTAGCGCGTATGATTTTAGCGGCGAGTCAGTATGGCTGCGTCCATGAAGTGATGGTGATAAGCGCCGCACTCAGTATTCAAGATCCGCGTGAACGCCCGCTTGATAGACAGCAGGCATCCGATGAAAAGCACCGTCGCTTTTTTGATAAAGACTCAGATTATATGGCCTATGTGAATCTTTGGAATTATCTGAAAGAGCAGCGTAACGAACACTCCAGTAGTAAGTTTCGGAAAATGTGCCAACAAGAGTTTCTTGCTTATATGCGCGTGCGTGAATGGCAGGATATCTACACACAGATCAAGCAGGTGACGGATGAGTTAGGCATCAGAATCAATCAGCAGCCATCTGAGTTTGATTCCATCCATCAGGCTTTATTGGCGGGGCTGTTATCTCATGTTGGTTTTAAAGATAAAGAGGCGGAATATCTCGGCGCGCGCAACAGTAAGTTTTTTATGTTCCCGGGCTCGGGTTTATTTAAAAAACAGCCTAAATGGGTGATGGTTGCCGAATTGGTTGAAACCTCAAAACTGTTTGGACGTGTTGCCGCGCGCATTAAACCTGAATGGGTCGAAGCGCAGGCACAACATTTAATAAAACGCAGTTATAGCGAGCCGCACTGGCAGAAAAAATCAGGCGTGGTCGGGGCGTTTGAGAATCAAACTCTGTATGGTCTGCCGATTGTCGTTAAACGTAACGTCACCTATACGAAGATTGATCCGCCATTATGCCGTGAGCTGTTTATTCGCCATGCGTTAGTTGAAGGGGAATTTATAACCCGCCATCAGTTCTTCCAGGATAACCAGGCGTTATTAAATGATATTGAGGAGCTGGAGCATAAATCGCGCCGCCGCGATATTTTAGTGGATGATGAAACACTGTTTTATTTTTACGATCAGCTGCTCCCTAGTGATGTGGCAAGTAGCAAACAGTTTGACAGCTGGTGGAACCGAGAAAAGAAAAGCAATCCTGAACTGTTAAATTACCGTCGTTCTGACCTGATGGCGCATGGTGCCGATAAAGTGACGGCGAATGCTTACCCCGATTTCTGGCAGCAGGGCCCTTTTAAACTGAAACTTAGTTATGCATTTGAGCCGGGCACAAAACAAGATGGTGTGACGGTCGATTTGCCGCTTGCCTTGCTCAATCAGATACAGAGCAGCGGATTTGACTGGCAGATTCCGGCGCTGCGCGAAGAGCTATTAATTGCGTTGATTAAGACCCTGCCTAAAACGCTGCGCCGTAATTTTGTGCCTGCACCCAATTATGCAGAGGCCGCGATGGCGGCAATGGAGCCATTACAAACTTCCTTACTAGCTGCATTTGAAAAACAGTTATTAAGAATGACCGGGGTAAGAGTGCCTGAAAATAGCTGGGATATTGATGCCTTGCCTGTACATTTAAAAATGAAATTTAATATTATCGACGAGCAGGGTAAGAGTATTGCCTTGGGCAGTGATTTGAGTCTGCTGCAACAGCAATTAAAAGGAGAGGTGAAGCAGACACTTGCAAAAGTATCTAAGCCGGGGATAGAAAAAACCGGTTTAGTGGCGTGGGATTTTGGTAAATTGCCGACATCATTTAGTAAAAATCATGGCGGTTATGAAGTCAAAGCCTTCCCTGCACTGGTGGATAAAAATAAAAGTGTGGCGATTGAGCTGTTTGACAGTGAAGATAAAGCGGCCCGTATTAATCAGGCGGGGCTGCGCCGTTTGCTTTTATTAAACGTACCTTCTCCTATTAAATATCTGCAGCAAAGCCTGCCTAATAAAGCCAAGTTAGGGCTCTATTTTACCCCTTTCGGGCAGGTTAAAGAGTTGATTGATGATTGTATCGCCTGCGCGGTTGATGCGATTGTAGGCGGACAAAAACTGGCGCAAAATGAAACTGAATTTGAGCAGCAAAAAGAGCTGGTACGCGCTCAGCTGGCCGAGCGAACCTTAATTATCACGCAATTGGTCGAGCAGGTGTTAACCCTTGCTCACTCTGTTAATAAGAAGCTCAAGGGTAAAGTTGATTTAACTATGTTAGTGGCACAGGGTGATATTAAATCACAGCTGCAGCGTCTTATTTTTCCCGGTTTCGCTTGCCAAGTGGGTGAACAGAGACTGCCGGATCTGAAACGTTATTTAAGCGCACTTGAAAAACGGTTAGAGAAGTTACCTGTTAATCCGAATCAAGACAGGCTGCACACTATTGCCTTGAATGAACTTGAAAGTCGCTATGTCGCTTTATGTAACACATTAATGAGCAATGAAAAAGACAACCCTGAGTTAGCTGAGATCTATTGGATGTTAGAAGAGTTACGCGTATCACTCTTTGCCCAGCAACTCGGTACCGCTTATCCTATTTCAGAGAAACGTATTAAATTGAAACTGGCGGAATTAAAAGGTTAGTTAAATATATCCAAACTATCTGAATCTGTATCTTCAGGTCGTTTGGGTATTCTATTACGCTTTTATTTCATGGAGTTCATTTTTGAGTTCATTATAGCGTTTCGCATGCTCGTCTGGTAAGCGGGTATTACTTAAGAGTTTAAAGTTTGCCTGGCAGTTGCTTAGCAGCGATTTTTTTTCATCACTGGGGGCTTCCTTTAGTAATTGAATATAAACCTGAATACTGTTGAGTAATGCCCCGGAATTGAGCGCTTCGAGTTTTAATGCTTGGTTAAAATGGTCAAGCGCATCTGCATAGGATTTTTTGTCGAACGCTTCAATGCCCAGTTTATTCTGCGCTTTAAAAGTCTCAATGCGTGATTCAAGTGTGGCTCCGGTGCGTTTTTTTATTGAAGCCTGCGTTGTTGGATCAATAATGTCGCGTTGCTTTAACTCCTTTAAATAGGGGGCTGCATAATCAAACTCGCCAATATCTAATAATGAAAAAAGGCTTTCGCACAAGAGTGTATTGTCAAACTCAGCAATGGGAGTTTCATTATTTTTCAAGGTGTTTAAAATTTTTCGTTTTGCTCTCAACTGCTCATTAGTCGCAATAAATATTTTTGCCTGGCAAATTTCATCAAAGCTATTAAAGTCAAAATTCTTATTTCGCCCCTCTTCAAAACGACTTTGGTAGAGTGCCGAGTTAACTTGTTTTAAAATTGCCTTACGCTCATCCATATCATCCTGATCCTGAGCATAATCAATAATAGAGCGAATGTAATTGGCGAGATGACACGGGTCGGGGTAAAACGAATTGCGACTGAGTTGTAAAACTGCGGCATAGCTATTAACCATTATTTGATGTTCATTCATTTCATTGGCCAGCAATGCCACCTCCTGATGGCGATCAATGCTGTGGTGGGTCATGCTGGCCGCATGGCTGAGAATATTTAATGCTTTGTTAAGTTTGCCACTCGCTTTATAGGCACGTGCTAACCATTGGTATGCTTCCATCTGCAAAGGGGCGGTATCAACAACTGTTTTTAAAACTTCAATCGCTTCAGGGCATTTATTCTGTAGGTAGTAGGTCTTACCTAAACTGATACTCGCTCTTATTAAAGGACGTTGTTCAACCAGCGCAGTTAATATCTCCTCAGCAGCCTCGTACTGTTTTGTTTGGATAAAAATATCCGCTAATAGATTTTTACATAGCGTACTAAATTTAGGCTCGGAAGTTATTTTTTCTTTACAGAGAGTGATTGCTTGCGGGTAATCTTTTTCTTGTAAAGCATCAAAAATATCGGCTAATACCCTTTTCTTTTGTGCCGCTTTGCAGAGACGATTAAACAGTTGTGTCTGCGAAAAAGGCTTCATTAAATAATCATCGGGTGATTTTTCAATGGCAGTGAGCACCATGCTTTTATTATTATCACCTGTGATAATAAAACAGATAGAGGTGTTGGCAATGAGATGATTATTACGCAGGTAATCTATTAGTTGCGCACCGTTTTTTCCTGAACCGAGGTTGTAGTCAACGAGGTAAATATCAAATTTTTTGTGCTGAGCCAGCTTAACCGCGCTTTCCGCACTATCGGAAAAAGTGATGTCTTTGGCTCCCTGATTGGTGAGCATGGTTCTTAGCATTACATGAAATGCTTTTTGATCATCAACAATTAGAATGCTTTTATTTTCGTAGCTAAACATCGTTATATTAGTGACTCTAATGAGTGGAGATTATTTAAGAGTGTAGATGAAGCTGGCAGTTAATAAAACAGTAAAGATATCTAAGATGAGAGGTTCAGTAGGATTTAAATATTAAAATCAGGATAGTTGAAATCAGTACGCTGGAAGTTTAATGAAATGGTGGAGGGAGGTGGATTCGAACCACCGAAGCTTACGCGGCAGATTTACAATCTGCTCCCTTTGGCCACTCGGGAACCCCTCCTTCATTTCGCGGTGAATAGTATCAGATTTTTTACACTTGTGAAGAGAAAAAAGAAAAAAACATTAAATAAAATCAGTTTGTTGCCGACAACTAAGGTTATGTATAGCAAATATCTGAAATTGTATAAATATGAAACAAATTGAATCCGGATTATTAATTAACGAGTGGCAATTAGGACAACAGTTAAATACTGCTGTACATAAAGGCACGCGTGAGAAATTTAATCTGCTACTTAGTTTGTTATCAGATGATGCCAGAGATTTTGCCCAATTTGCTTTGCCGCCGGAGAGAAACGAGTCATTAGCGCAAGCTGAACTGCGCGCATCTCTGTTTTTAGCCGATCCTCAGCCTTTGGTAAATAAAGGTATTTCGGAACGACAAGCGGCAAGTTTAAATAGTGATCTGCACAAGAAAGATTTAACCAGTATCCGTTTAAAGCAGCTATTAAGTAATGAAGCATTATTATCTCGCAATGAGAGCGTCGATATCCCGAGCGAAATAATAGAGAACTTACCCCTCTGGTCACAAAATCGTTTAACTGCTGAGCAAGGGATGGAGCAGCCTATAACCTCGCTTAAGCCGGAGTTTGCAGAAGGGGTGGGCACCGAGCTTATGGGCTTATATCAAAGCTTGGATTTAGATAACAAGCCAATTAAAGTAACTTATATGTAGTCTCAGTTTTAGCGCTGGCGCTAATAAAAAAGCTGAACCTTGCGATTCAGCCTTTTTTATTTATCTCCCCCAATCACTAGGGGATGCAGAACTGCATTTTAAAGTAATTTGGGTACGTCTCTCTCTTTATTTAGCTTGTTCTTCAATCAGTTGGAAAACACGGTTTACCTGCTTCACACCCTCTATCTTGCGCGTAATATTGGTGGCATCATTTGCCATCTTTTCGCTGACCATGCCAATTAAAAAAACTTCGCCATTTTCGCTGATCACTTTGATTTTGAATGGATTCACTTCATCATGGCTGGTTAATTGACTTTTTACTTTGGTGGTTATCCAGCTGTCTTTGCTTTGTTGCGCGAAACCTATCGGTTTGGATATCCGTAACTGGTTATAAATTCCTTTTGCTTGCTTGAGCGTATTTAACTTTTGTTCAATTTTATCTTTAGTTTCCTGATCGTTCACTTGCCCGACAACTAACAGATAACCACTGTTGCTGACTAAATTAATACGTATATCTTCATTGCTGATATTCAATTCATTGATTTTATCTAAAGCCGCAATTGACAGTGAGCTGTCATCTACCTGTTGTGTAAGTGAACGTTCATCACTGCTAACTGCAACAGCGGTCCCCGCCACAACAATTAAACCGCCTGCACACCCCTGAAGAAGTGAAAAAATAGAGATAAAAAATAGTGTAGAAATAAATTTTTTCATAAATACCCTTTAATGTTGTGGGAAAAGTTGTTGATCAATTAGATCACTTAAACAATTAATGACCAGTAAATGGATCTCTTCAATACGCGAGCCTCTATCACTTGGGGCGCGGATTTCGATATCATCAGAGCCCAATAATCCCGCTAATTCACCGCCATCAACGCCGTTTAAGGAAACAATTTGAATTGATTTACTCAGTGCCGTTTCCACCGCTTTAATCATATTGCGGCTGTTACCACCATGACTGATCGCTAGCAATACATCACCGCTTTGTGCCAGCGCAGAAATTTGTTTGGCATAAATTTCATCAAAGTTGCTATCGCTTGCAATGGCAGAAACTAATGCTGAATCAGCTGTGATTGCAATTGCAGGCAGTGAAGGGCGCTCTTTTTCATATTTATTAAGCAGATGGGAGGAAAATATTTGTGCCAGTGCAGCCGCGCCACCATTGCCGCAAATGAGGATTTTATTTCCTCGAATTAAGGCTTCGGAGAGTGCGATGGCTGCTTTTTCAATAAACTCAGGCAGGGCTTCAGCCGCGACTATTTTTGTTTGAATACTTTCGGCAAAATGTGCTTGAATTTTAGCGTTTATCATTATATATGTTCATCTTATTCTAAAAAAGCGTTTTGAATCCATTCGGGGATTTTACATTGTTGATCAATGGCTATGGCATCAAAACGACAATAGGGTTCATTTTCAAATTGTGCTAAATAATGTTTTGCCGTTTTTATTATTTTACCTTGTTTTCGTTTTGTGATGGAAGCTAATGCGCCACCAAAATCACTGTTTTTTCGGTAGCGCACTTCAATAAAAACCAAGGTATCTTGATCTAACATAATCAAGTCTATTTCACCAAAGCGGCAATAATAATTCTGGCAAATCAAAGAGAGCCCCTGTTGTTGTAAATAAACAAGGGCTTGTTTCTCGGATTTTACACCTTGTGAGTTACTCGGCTGAAATAGGCGCGGCAACTTCAATGAGTTTTCCTTGCTGATATTTGGCCCAACTTAGCTTAGCCTGAACGGTATTCGTTTGATCCAGAGACAGTTGTCCAACTAGACCTTTATAAGTATACCCCTCTGCGTTTTGTAGTTGCATCAGTTGTTCAATAAGCTGATAACTATCAAAACCAAGTGCAAATAAACGTAATGTTGCCAATGATTGCTTACCCCATGCCTGTTCAACCTGTTTAAAATCTTTATTATCAGTGTCTAACAGAAAGGGACTATCAGAAAAAACCAGATTAGAAAGCTCACTGTTTTGTTTCTCATTCCAGTCTAAAAGATGGCTGCGTGAGCTGGCGTAAAGCGGCATCGTTGTAGCGAAGCGGCTAACTGAAACGTCAATAAAGGGCTTGAGTAGAATCAGTTCATCACGTTTGCTGACGATATATATCGCATCGATATCTCGACGGCTGCGGATTTCTGCCTCTAAAGGCAGGTAGGTAATTGCCTTCATCTGTGCAATACGGCTTTTACTTTTTTCCGTTTGCAGTAGGCCGTCGATAAAACCATCTAATTGCGCTTTATTTTTGAAAAAATGGGACTCTGTTTGAGTGTTTTTCAAGCGTCGCCATTCATCACTAAATGCCTCTGCTACGCGTTGTCCGTAAGCAGAGTAGGGAGCTATCACGAGCGGTTTTTTGTGCTGCTGCGCAATTAATTGTGCGGCTTGTTTTGCTTCATTTTCTGGAGAAAGCGGAAAAGCGTAATGCCAGGCGATCGGTTTTTTGACTGTTTCAAAGGCTTGCTGCTCAGTGAAATTATTAAGCGCCAAAACTGGTATATCTTCAACTAAAGGTAAAAACTTATCAATCTCCTCTTTTATTAACGGGCCAATAATAAAGTCTATATTGTTTATTTTAAATTGAGCCGTTATCTGTTCAGTTGTTTGTTTTTGCGTATCGTAAAAATGTAATTTAGGCGCGCCTAAAAGCGCGGGTTCGTCAGCCGCTTTACTCGCTTGGCGCTGGCTGTAGAACGCATGTAACAGGCCATATTGAACTGCTTCTGCCTGTTGTTGAAAACGTCCGGAGAAAGGCAATAAAACAGCTATATTTTGCGGTTGATAAGGGCTCGATTCAGGGATATTAGTTAACGCCGTCGGCATAAATGCTAAAACGGGATGTGTCGGATAACGGACTTTCCAGTTTTCCACTTCGCGAATCAATTGATTTGAGCGTAACTGGTAGCGTTTGTAGAGGCTGGCCAATGCATACCAGCCTTCTTTAAATGGGTCGCTTTCTGGCGGCGTTGTTGCTATAGGCGCTGTTTCATCAAGCTCACTCGCCTCTGCTGCCTGCTCCGCAAGTGTGGATGCGACCTGATACTGATTTAAAACGTCAAAGGGTAGTAGCGATAATTGCGTCAAAAGAAGATCGTTGTACTGCTGTCTATCTTCATCTGTTTTCAGTAGTGGTGCTAAGGAAAGCAAGCTATCTGAAGCCGCTAAATGATCCTCATTGCGTATCTGCAGTTGTGTCTGCAGTTTTAGCGAGTAGATAAAACCAAGTTCAGAAAGTTTTTTCTTATCTATTGCATCGAGCTGCTGTTGCGCTTTATCTAATCTATTTTGTGCAGTGAGACTGTCGGCAATGAGCAAACTTAATGATGCCTGCTCCGTCGCAGACAGCGGCTTGCTTTGCATATACTCGATAATAGAATCTGCCAAGATAAATCTTTTCTCAGCAATCAATGCTTGCAGCGCCACAAATTGCCATGCCGAATTTTCCTGTTTACCTGTTAGCTCATCTTTTTTAAGATAAAATGCTGAGTTCTGAGTTAATTTAGAAAAGAGTGCTGGCGGGGTGTCATCAGGTGACGATGGAGTAGTACTACAAGCCGATAAAATCGCTAATGTTAATATCATGATTAAGCAATGAGAAAATCCCTTAGTCGAGTTTAAAAATTTCAAAATATTATCCTTTAATGCGCAAGCAAATTTTCGAAGTAGGTATCGAGAAAGCTATAGTGTAATATTGCTGCCTCAGTTAAACAATCTTATTCACTTATCTATTATTTATTAGGGCGATAAAATGTCTGAAAATGGCCAAATCCCATCTCTACTTCCCGCAAAACTTTATATTGTTGCCACCCCAATTGGAAATATGAGTGATATCACTTACCGCGCTATCGAAATACTGCAGCAAGTTGATTTGGTTGCCGCGGAAGATACTCGCCATAGCGGCAAATTATTAAAGTATTATCAAATTAAAA
Source organism: Psychromonas sp. (assembly GCF_047632995.1). Classification (GTDB taxonomy): domain Bacteria; phylum Pseudomonadota; class Gammaproteobacteria; order Enterobacterales; family Psychromonadaceae; genus Psychromonas. The sequence continues at coordinate 5,245 of NZ_JBLIEK010000074.1, read as the reverse complement.
AACCTATGTTTCCACTGCACGATCATAATGAACGAGAACGCGGGAAAGTACTAATAGAAAAAATACAATCAGGGCAATCAGTTGCCTTGATTTCGGATGCGGGAACGCCATTAATCAGCGATCCGGGTTATCATTTGGTTAACGAATGCCGAGAAGCAGGGGTTGATATTGTGCCTATTCCCGGCCCATCGGCTGTTATCACTGCCTTAAGCGCTGCAGGGTTGCCAACCGACCGCTTTTCATTTGAAGGTTTTTTACCCGCGAAGGAAAAAGGCAAGCAGGATAAATTAAAGGCGTTGATTGAAGAGACGCGCACTATGGTTTTTTATGAATCACCGCGCCGAGTAACAGATACAGTAGCGCAAATTGTTAATATATTTGGCGCCGATCGTAAAATAGTGATTGCGCGTGAATTAACCAAAACATTCGAGTCTTTTTATGCATTGCCGGCCAGTGAAATGGTTGACTGGTTAAATCAAGATACAAATCATTGTCGCGGTGAATTTGTGCTTATGGTCGCTGGCGCGCAAAAAGATGAAGAGAGTATTCCGCAAGTGGCGTTAAACACCTTGGCGTTATTAAAAGAGCAATTACCGCTTAAAAAAGCAGCCGCGTTAACCGCGCAAATTCATGATCAAAAGAAAAATGAACTGTACAAATGGGGATTAGATAATTTGTAATTTGTTCGGATTGATTTTTTTCACTCTATCATAAGTGTCGTCAATATCCATTTTCAAAAGAAAAATGACCTGATAAATGAGATTAAAAAATTGCTAGCTTTTAATACTTGTGTTTTTAACTCTCAATCCCGTATAATCTGCCGCGGAGTTGGCTAGATCGTCGCCGCTTTTATCTTTCGGGATAAGAGGGGAGGAAAGTCCGGGCTTCAACGGGCAGGGTGCCAGGTAACGCCTGGGTAGCGCGAGCTAACGACAAGTGCAGCAGAGAGGAGACCGCCTAAGTTTGCTATTTACTTTATTGTAGGTTTCAAACCGGTAAGGGTGAAAGGGTGCGGTAAGAGCGCACCGGCTAGCGGGTAATCGTTAGTGCAAGGTAAACTCCACCCGAAGCAAGACCAAATAGGCTTCCTGAGGTATGGCCCATACTGGAAGCGGGTAGGTTGCTGGAGCCTGTGAGCGATTGCAGGCCTAGACGAATGACGATTCACGACAGAACCCGGCTTATCGGCCAACTCCAACCATTTTAAAAACCGCTATCTAAGCAATTAGGTAGCGGTTTTTTCATTTCAAGGGCTGTAAACTTGCGAGCGATTGCAGGGTTATTTCAGAATTACGCGAATGACGATTATTGATAGAGCCCAGTTTATCGGCCAACTCCAACCATTTTAAAAACCGCTATCTAAGCAATTAGGTAGCGGTTTTTTCATTTCTAAGGTACAAACTTGCGAGCGATTGCAGGGTTATTCCAGAGTTACGCGAATAACAATTATTGATAGAGCCCAACGCTACAATAATTAAAGCTTGTTATATCTCAATCTATTGCCTTGTTTTAATTATACACCACACATGATCCGCTTAACTGTTATACGGTGAGTAAGATGGTAGTAGATTTTTATGCTCTCAGGTTAATAGGTTAAGCATTTATCTGCTGCTTCACAGAAGCTCAAAGGTAACAGTCATGAATTAATTGGATCACTATCATTACAAATGGAGAGGTGATAGAGATCTAAATATTGGTAGTGCAAAGGTTTTTTTTACCATTTAATGACGTTATATTCCCGCATAAAAGGTACATTACAAGAAAGCGCTTTCTTAATGTGTTCCCTTAAAAAGCACATCATAGATAAAATTGATCAGAAGCTGTTACAGATAGGATATATAGATGAATAAATGGCAAAGAATAAATTATCAACCGAATAACCCATTAGGCTTGGATGGCACTAAGGTTACTGCTTGCTCTGCACATAGAGTTTTGTCCAAAAATGCAGCAAAAGAAGGCATGGTTTTAGTCAAAAATAGAGAAAACATTCTTCCTCTGCAAAAAGGTTGTCGTGTAGCCCTTTTTGGTAAAGCCAGCTTCGATTATGTCAAAGGTGGAGGCGGTAGTGGGGATGTAACTGTTTCTTATACAACTAATATTTATGATGGTATAAAAAAACTCCCAGAGTGGATATCTGCCTATGAAGAGTTATCTGACTTTTATAGAGCGCATGTTAATAAAGGTTATCAAGAAGACAGAGAGCCTGGTTTAGTGACTGAGCCTAAGTTACCAGAAGATCTCGTAAAAAAAGCGCGGATAAATACGGATACAGCAATTATTTCTATCTGCCGTTACTCCGGAGAAGGGTGGGACAGAAAAAGTTCAAATAGTCAGAGTGAGTCTCTTGCTGAGAATTGGGTTGGTAAAGTTGCTGAACATTCTAATGAGTTATTTGAAAATGGAGACTTCTTTTTAAGTGAAAATGAAAAAGAAATGCTCTCTATGGTAAAAAAGCATTTTAGCAAAGTCGTCGTTGTGATGAATGTGGGGGGGATGGTTGATAGTGAGTGGTTTGCTCATGACCGAGGTATTCAATCTGTATTAATGTCATGGCAGGGTGGAATGGAAGGTGGTCTTGCTACTGCTGAATTACTTTGTGGAATTGGTAATCCTTCAGGAAAGTTAGTTGATACTTTTGCTAAAGATCTTGCTGATTATCCTTCAACTTACAATTTTCATGAATCAAGAGATTATGTTAACTATACAGACGATATCTATGTAGGTTATCGATATTTTGAAACAATCCCTAAAGCAAAAGAGAGAGTTAACTATCCATTCGGATTTGGACTTTCATATACTACTTTTGATATTAACCACGTACATACAAATATAATGGAAGCGTCCATCGTTATTCAGGTTCGCGTTACAAATACAGGGGATCATGACGGAAAAGAAGTTATACAAATTTATTCCATGAACCCACAAGGTGAGTTAGGAAAAGCAGCAAAAAGTCTGATTGCATTTAAAAAGAGCAGATTGTTAAAAAGAGGTGAGAGCGAACTTTTAGTCTTGAAATTTTCTATTGCCGATCTCGCGTCTTATGATGATCTTGGAAAAATTCAGAAATCAGCTTATGTACTAGAAAAAGGTCAGTATAAGTTTTTCATGGGGAATTCTGTTAAAGATGGGGTTGTTTTAGATGACACTTATGATGTTAAAGAAAACCGTGTGGTAAAACAGTTAACAGAGAAGTTAGCTCCTACTTTATTAAAAGAACGTTTATTACCTAGTGGTGATTTTGAGACGCTGCCTAGCAAGGACGTTCGCCAAAGTGTTAATTGTGATATGGGTGAGCCGGACTTACTTATGCCGCAAGTACGATTTGTAGAAAGTTATGATCTCAGGCATTTACAAAATGTAATGACGTTAGAAAATGTACACAAAGGAGACATCACTTTAGAAGAGTTTATGAAGCTGTTAAGTGCTGATGATATTATTCATATGCTTGGAGGCCAGCCAAATACTGGTGTTGGTAATACACACGGCTGGGGAAATTTACCACAATTTGGTGTACCAAATGCACAAACTGCGGATGGACCTGCAGGTTTAAGAATCAATGCTGAATGTGGGGTTTGTACAACAGCATGGCCATGTACAACACTTCTCGCGTCGACATGGGATGAAGATATTCTTTTTAGCATCGGTGAAGCAGGGGCAAAAGAAGTTAAAGAGAATAACCTTGCTATTTGGTTAACTCCCGCTGTAAATATCCATAGAAGTCCACTATGTGGACGAAACTTTGAGTATTATTCAGAAGATCCTTTAATTACCGGAAAATTAGCGGCTGCTATGGTGAGGGGGATTCAATCTGTTGGAATCGCTGCAACAGTAAAACATTTTGCTTTTAATAATAAAGAGACCAATAGAAAGAATAGTGATTCAAGAGTTTCGGAAAGAGCGGCAAGAGAGATATACCTAAAAGGATTTGAAATTACAGTTAAAGAGTCAAATCCATACTCTCTGATGTCTGCATATAATCTCGTTAATGGTCAACGAACTTCTGAATGCAAGGAGTTATTAGAGGATATTTTAAGGGATGAGTGGGGATTTGATGGTGTCGTAACAACTGATTGGTGGGCTAACTCTGAACATTATAAAGAAATTTTAGCGGGTAACGATATAAAAATGGCACGTGGTGATGCTGAAAATATAAAAGACGCACTAGAGAATGGATTAATTACTAAAGCAGATCTAGAAAGGTCAGCGCGGAGAGTATTGGAATTACTACTTAAATTAGATTAGGCACAGAAGGCGTTCAAAATTCTGTGTCGGGGGTATTTATTAAATAACCAGTATGCTATCTAAACGCCCTTCAAAATGAATTGTTAATTGATAGCTGGACAATGCCAGTTATCAATTGGCATTGCCTTGTTATCAGACGCACGTTCAACTTGACTGTACAGTTATTCTAGAATTACGCGAATGACGATTATTGATAGAGCCCGGCTCATCGGCCAACTCCACCAATTTAAGACCCCGTTACTAGCAATGGTAACGGGGTTTTTCGGTTTTAGGACGCTGAGAATATAAGTGATTGCAGGGCTATTCTAGGATTAAACAAATGACAGCCCAATATCTAAGTAATCGCCAAGAGATGTCGGCATTAACTAATCAAGATCTGGCAGATATTGCGGCTTTTTATACAAGCATGAAAGAACAAAAATAATATAATATAGTTGGCGTGATCGCCATTATTATCACCTCAAATGACTGATACTTCTGCTTTCAGTACGCCTACTTATCGCTATTAATGACAGTGATATTGACTTTGCTTTGAGTTAACCTAATGGCGAGTTTTTATTTTTGGTAAATGATTACCTAATAACAGTGAGTTTTATAATTTATGCAAACATTACTTTTTATTTTAAATGATGGTCCTTATGGATCAGAGAAAACCTTTAATGCACTGCGCTTAGCATTAAATATTAAAGAGCAGTATGAGGAGCGCGTGGCGATTAAGCTCTTCTTGATGTCCGATGCGGTGACTGCTGCACTGGTCAATCAGCGACCATCAGAAGGTTATAATATTGAGCAGATGCTAGATATATTACTGGCACAGGGCGCTCAACTAAAGCTATGTAAAACCTGCACAGATGCACGTGGCGTTACAGAGCAGACATTGATTGATGGTGCGCAGATTAGCACCTTAATTGAGTTGTCTCAGTGGACATTAGAAGCGGACAAAGTACTGACATTTTGACGCTATGGGGTGATTTTTTTATGTTAAATTAAAATGAAGGCCCTA
>NZ_JBLIEK010000073.1:0-19207 GCF_047632995.1 Psychromonas sp. | reverse complement strand
TTGCGCCACTTCATTTAACCGGTACGCTTTTGTCTGCGTACTTTGGTACTCTTCTAACACAAAATGGAAGTTAGTCCCGCCAAAACCAAATGCACTGATTCCCGCGCGGCGTTTAATACCATCGGCACGCGGCAACCACGGACGCGTTTCGTTATTAATATATAAAGCGCTATTTTCAATATCCAGATTCTGGTTGGGCGTTTCAACATTAATCGTCGCGGGTAGCACTTTATGGTGCAATGACAGTGCCGCTTTAATAAGGCCGGCAGTGCCCGCGGCCGCTTTGGTATGTCCCACTTGTGATTTTACCGAGCCTAGAGCCACATGCTGTATTTGATCGTTATTTTCGCTAAAGAGCATATTCAAAGCAGAGAATTCAGCAGCATCTCCCGCTTTAGTGCCTGTGCCGTGCGCTTCGATTAAGCCACAGGTGAGAGGATCAAACCCCGCATCGGCATAAGCGCGTTTTAATGCTTTGAGCTGCCCTTCCGGACGCGGTGCATAAATAGATTTAAAGCGTCCATCCGATGAACTGCCAATCCCTTTAATAAGCGCATATATTTTATCGCCATCACGCTCTGCATCTTCAAGACGTTTCAAAGCGACCATACCCACGCCTTCACCAATCATCATGCCGTTAGAGGTTTCATCAAACGGGCGGATATCTTCACCATCGGTAAAGGCAGGCGTTTTTGAAAAGGACATGTACATAAAAGGGGAATTATCACAGCAGACACCGCCGGAAATCATCATTTCCGAACGGTATTCGAGCAAGTCTGAGACCGCCATTTTAATCGCCGCTAAGGATCCCGCGCAGGCTGCATCAACGACACAGTTGGTCCCACCAAAGTCAAAACGGTTGGCAATACGACCGGCAATCACATTGCCAAGCATTCCCGGGAACGAGTTCTCTTCCCACGGAACGTAGGCTTTTTTAAATTTGTCGATAATAACCGAGCGATCTTCCTGATTGATGCCCGACGCGGCTAATACTTTTTCAAGCACAGGCCCCTGCAGGCGCGACATCAGCTGTCCCCCCTGCTTTTGTCCGCCGCCGACACCTAAGGTTATCCCTATTTTATCGCGATCATAACTGTTTTCATCGGAAATCCCGGCATCCGCTAACACATCACGGGCCACCACCAGCGACATCAGCTGGGTAATATCGGTAAGCTCTAAGATATTAGGTGGCAAACCAAACTCCATGGGATCAAAGTCAACTTCCGGTAAAAAACCACCACGTTTGCAGTAACTTTTATCGGCTTCTTTTTTATCACTGGAGTAATAGTCATCAATCGCCCAGCGATCTTCCGGTACATCTTTAATACCATTGACCGACTCAACAATATTGTCCCAAAATTGTGACAGGTTTTTACTTTCAGCAAAAACCGATGCCATACCAACAATCGCGATCGGGGTTTCTTGTAAGCGTGAATTTAACTGCTTATCTTCAACCGCCGCGCTATTGTTGCTGTTTGCTTTGTTCGACATGCTACTACTCCAGTTAAGATCTGTTGCGTTTCGTTGCTATCTTATTGTTCATCTAATAAACGAAAACGACTTAAAAATTCGTTGTAATTATCCGCAAGCACACGGCGTATATGAAACGGCGCATTTTTTAATACGTTTTTCATGTAACGTCTGGCGGCGTTTTTTTCATCATCACAGTAGAGATCAACATACACCCAACTCCCGTCCGGATCGTTGGCCACTAATAATCGGTATTGCTCTGTTTGATCGTTAAACTTTGGCAAGGTGGTGACATTCACCTGCACCACATCAAGGCAACTTAATTGGGTTGATTGCGCATGCAGGGCGTATTCCGCCAATTCGCTGGTTTGCACAGGGATAAGTTTGTTTTTCTGGCGCATCTGATTTAATACATCAGACATTGCCTGCGGTGAGATAACCGAACTGATCACTTCATTTGATCCGTTTTCTTCAATATCCACCAGCACAAAATCATCATCATCCGGTTCACCATCGAGGAGCGGATCCATATCGGCTAAGCGCGACACGCCATGACGTTTTAAACAGCGCTGCAAACCGGCACGCGAGGTGTTTTCATTAATAAATTCTTTGCATACGTTAAGTAACTGGTCCAAAGAAAGTTTTAAACGGTTACGCAGATGCACCATGACAAATTCTTGCGCCGGCGTCAGTGTGGTATTTAATTGCTTGGGGATATGCGAGGCATCCTTGGTATCATCACGTTTTCGCCATTTGCGTACTGTTGCCTGCGAAATTTTCAGCAGACGTGCCAAAACCGCCGTAGGGAGATCGGATTCATGGATAAAAGCGCGCATCTCCGCTGTAGTGGTTGCGTTCTTATGTTGTTTAGGCATTACAATTTGGCTTCATGGCGTGAAAAGTTAACTGGAAATAAACAAATCAAGCAATATACACAGGTATCACACCCTATACAATCACCCGATACTTAATTTGCTTTTTCTGTGAAGAAACAATGATTTTGGGTATAAAAAAAGAGGAAAGTTAATAAAGCCCTTAACAATTACATTAACTAAGAAAAGAGGTTTAATTTAAATTTAACCAGTAGCGGATTATGGTCACTGCTTTTGGTTTTCACCACTTCAGGTGGCCCATCTAGCTCAAGGCCACGGTAATAAATATGATCCAGCGAATTATTAAAAAGAAATTTTTTAATGTTTTTTTGATGCGCCTTGTGAAATTGAACCTTTGCAAGTCCGCTTTCTGTTAAGATTTCATCTAAAATATGGGTTCTTTTTCTGTTCCAGGTATTAAAGTCACCGGATAATATAATCGGTCCCTGATGGCTGCGTATCGCATATTCCAGCTGCTGGATCTGCGAGATAAATTTCCAGAAACCAACAAAATTGATGGCGTGAATATTTAAAACTAACAAGGCGCTATCTGTATTATCTATCGCGTAGGTTGTCGCTAAAAATATTTTAGGTACCTTTATTAGCGGCTCCAAAGCATGCGATTTTATCACGCTTACACTCTGATGGTTGGCAGTACTTGCCGTTAGCACCCCTGAATGTCTGCTTTTAAAGATATCTAAAAAATTCGGGGCAAAAATAAAACCATAGTGTTGGAAATTAAAGATCCGCTCCAATCCATTTTCAAACTGACATTCCTGCAGGAGAACAACCTCTGGCGTATATCTCTCTATAATATGTTTAAATTCAACAGCCCAAAGCGGATCACTATTTCTTTTTTGAATATTCCAGTTTAATAATGAAATATTGCTGTTAATTAAGGTTTTTTGGGAATATTCGTGATTTTCAATAAAATAATCAGCTTGTTTAAATCTTTTCTTCATACTGACTCTCTAAATTTAAATGTATACCCAAGCTACCTGAATATACAGGCGTCAGCAAGTGGGGAGGTATACGGCATTAAAGCAACCATTCCAGTGCTGTTGTTTCTGCTCGATAAAGTGCAGAGCAGATCACGGACGAGCCGAAATTGTATTTTTGTTGGATGGAAAAACCCAAAAACATTAGGCAGTAATATTCTTATAATTGCTCGTTTAAAACTGCAAAGAGAATGTCTATTCCTGCCACTGATAGTTCGGGTATTCAAGCTGCCATTTTTCATAGATTTTCTTTAACTTGCCCGATTTATGAAGATTCTCTATCCCTTTATCCCATAATTCTCTTAACTTTTGGCCCCGAGGGGAAGGCGAAAACCCCGGATAGCAGGTTACAATATCTAACGGCTCAAAGGTATATCTGCTAATATCAAGATCGCCACGTTGCTTGAGTTCGTTCTGAATATTGATATAAATATCAAGAAAGAAATCTACTCTCTCTTTTTCGAGTAAAAGCAATGATTTAGCTTTGCTGTCAGCCTTAATAAGGTTTGCATCAAGACGCTGCAAAAAAGGGAAAAATGCAATCTCTTTATGTAATGCGATGTTTTTGTTTTTAAGCGTTGCCAGACCATGCCATTCTGTAATAACCGCATTATTAAATAGCACCCCGATACTTTCTTGTGCCCAAGGGTGTTTGGCTTTATAAAAATCGGTCGTGGGTGTACAAAGTGAAAATAGATCGAGTCGGCCTTCACGGACAAATAGAATGCCGCGCTTATAAGGTAAAAATGAATGTACCAGTTGAAACTCGGGTGCAGGATAAACCGCATTGAGCAGATCGAAGTATGCGCCCACGCCTCCTTCTTCGGCGACCTTAGGCCATCTCTCTGTTGTCCATCTTATATTACTATCATTCTCGGCCCAACTAACTCGGGGTAATAATAGAAGCAGCATAAGATGCAGGTAGCCAATCTTTGAAAATTTATGGGCCATCCCCCCCTCCCTTTTAGATTCGCATGCCGTAAATTGTGTGTTATTTTCATTAAATAAGAAAACACTAATTAATTATTACCTTATGTAAAACGAATAGATACACCGGCGCGGTAATTTGCATTAATCTTGTGCTCCAGCATACATATTTAGTATCTATCAGAATGGTTGAAGATAAAATAAAAGTCCTTTCACTCTCCTTTCAATATTTTATTACCAGCAATCATGCAATACTTAGATTAATAAACATTCCCTGTATATTGCTTCTCGCGCGTTTTATTTTACAATGAGCGTCATTTTTTATTAGGTGTTACCCCTTAATTATGTCAATTAGAATTGCTATTAATGGTTACGGTCGAATCGGACGCAGTGTCGTGCGCGCATTATATGAAAGTAACCGCCAAAATGAGATCCAAGTCGTTGTTATCAATGAGCTGGCAGAGCCACACGCGATCTCCCATTTAACTCAGTACGACTCCACTCATGGCCGCTTTCCGTTTCCTGTAGAACTGGTCGGTAAGCAGTTAAAAATTAACCATGATTTTATTGATTTGCATGCTCAAAGTGAATTACAGGATTTGCCATGGTCAGAGTACGATATTGATATTGTGCTTGATTGTACGGGTATTTACGGCAGTAAAGCCGACGCTGATGCACATCTTGCCGCGGGTGCCAAAAAGGTTATATTTTCTCATCCTGCCAGTTCCGACGTACAAGCAACCGTGGTTTATGGTATCAACCACCAGCAGCTAACCGGTGAAGAGACCTTTATCTCCGGTGCATCCTGCACCACTAACTGTATGGTACCGGTGATCGCGACCCTTGATAGCGCATTTGCAATAAAATGCGGCACGATCACGACCATTCACTCATCGATGAACGATCAACCCGTTATTGATGCTTACCATGCCGATCTGCGCCGCACCCGCGCAGCCAGTCAGTCGATCATTCCTGTTGACACTAAGCTGGCGGCCGGTATTGAGCGTATCTTACCTAAGTTTGCCAATAAATTTGAAGCGATTGCGGTGCGCGTTCCGACCATTAACGTGACCGCGATGGATTTGAGCATTACCGTCAGCAAAGACGTTACCATTGAAGAGATTAATGAATGCCTGCTATCTACATCGTTAACTACATTACAAGGAATTTTAGGCTACACGGAAGCCCCCTTGGTATCGATAGACTTTAATCACGATCCGCGCTCTTGTATTATTGACGGCACACAGACGCGAGTCAGTGACAAGCGCTTAGTTAAACTGTTAGTCTGGTGTGACAATGAATGGGGTTTTGCTAATCGTTTGTTAGATACCAGCCAATATTTAGCTAGCCTGATGAAAAACAGATAGCCGCCTTTTATCTCCATAAGCGCCCTTGAATATTTACATTATAAAATATCCTATCCACGGCAGCTTATTCACTCTACCATTGCTGCATTAGCTAGTAGCATAATTTGAACGAGGATCTATGAAACTTGAAGTTGATACCCACACACATACCTATGCAAGTGGTCACGCATACAGCACGCTAATGGAAAATGGTCAGGCAGCAAAAACAAATGGCGTAAAGATGTTCTGTACTACCGACCATTCAGAGTCTATGCCCGGTGCGCCTCACCATTGGTTTTTCGGCAATCAAAAAATACTGCCCCGATTTCTTTCGGGCGTGGCTGTGATTCGCGGTGTGGAATCTAATGTTATGAATATTGAGGGTGAAATAGATATTCCCTTGAACATTGATAATTCGCTCGATTGGATTATTGCCAGTTTACATGAGCCGGTATTTGGCCCGGCAGACAAAGCCGCGCACACACAAGCCTTAATTAATGTGATTAAAGGCGGGCGAATCGATGCACTGGGTCATTTAGGTAACCCTAACTTTGACTTTGATTTTCATGCCGTGATTGCATGTGCAAAAGAGTACAACGTTGCCATTGAAATTAACAATACGTCACTTAAAGGCAGTACCCGAATCGGCAGTCCGGATCGCTGCAATGAGATTGCCTCTATTGCACGCGATCTTGGCGCTTATATTACAACAGGTAGCGATGCGCATTTTTGCCAGGATATAGGTAAATTTGAACTGGTCAGTGATTTATTGGATAAGATCGGCATGCCCAGTGAACAAGTGATCACACATAGCACCAAACAGTTTCTGGCATTTTTACAGTTACGCGGCCGACCTTTTATTAGCGAATATAAAGATCTTTATTAACCTATTACTCATGCTCTTCGAGAATACGCAACAGCAGCATATTTAACTGCTGCTGCTCTTCATTGCTTAATACACTGAGTATCCGCTGCTCCTTTTGCTGCAGCGGCGGCAGCATAGTTTCCACCAGCTGTTTCCCCCGCGCACTGAGTTGTACTAATTTACTGCGTTTATCTTCCGGATTATCCAGACGTTCAATCAAGTTCGCCTGACTCAGCCGCCCCAATACTTTGCTCAGTCCGCCGGAGCTAAATAGCATTGATTGATATAAACTGGTGGGGGAAAGAGAGTAAGGAGAGGGACTGCGGCGCAGCGTACAAAGCACCCCGAAGTCTGCCATCTGTAAGCCAAACTGTTCAACATGCTGGAGAATATTGCGCTGAAAAATATCACTCACACGAAATAATCGTAACAGTGCCGGCGAAGTTGATTCAAGGCATTCAGGCCAATTAAGCTGGTAGGATTCAAGAATGTTAGTAATACTGTTACTCAATAGGTTCGCTCCTGTTAACAAAGATGAACAGGAATATATATTGCTAGAAAAGTAAAGTCCAGTTAGCATCTTTCCAGCCAGGTAAATTAGAGCCCCATATAATAATGCAAAGCGCAGAAACAGAAATTAAACATAATTCGCACACCCAAGTTGACCCTATCGCCAAGACTCATTCTATCTCTACCCCTGCTCGCAAAGATTGTGATGCTACGTCAGCAATGGTTGCGCGGTTATTGCCGATAAAAAAAACAGGAGAGATTGAATCAATGCTGCTTGTTGCATTAACCTGATAATAAGCAATATAGGCAGAGTAATTCAAATCAATTAGGTATCCGTTTATTTGACCGGTTCGGGCTTCGTTTCTATACTCAGCTTTACCCTGGCCTAGATAAACCAACATGCATACTGAAAATAGTGAACAAGGTCTTAGCGCTTCTAATGCAAAAAAACGCTTGCTGGAGTATGGTGAAAATTGTCTTCCTTCAGCGCCGCTGACACCACTCGCCCTGATCTTTATTAAGCAGTTCCTCAGCCCCTTTATTTATATTTTATTAGTCGCCGCCCTTGTTTCTTTTGCTGTTAAACAGATACCCAGTGCGGTTTTTATTATTGCGGTGTTATTTATCAACGCCATAATAGGGACGATTCAAGAATATTCAGCGCAAAAATCAGCCTGCGCATTAAAACAAATGGTTAAAGGAACAGCCCATGTTATTCGCGATGGGACAGCGCAAACAATTGACACTAAAGAAGTTGTTCCAGGTGATTTACTGCTGCTCTTTTCCGGTGACAAAGTTGCCGCAGATATACAACTTTTATCAGCACAAAACTTAGCGGTTGATGAGTCTATGCTGACCGGTGAATCTTTAGCTGTCACAAAAAATCCTCAGATTAACGTGCCCCAGGACGCGCCTATTAGTGAACAGTTTAACCGCTGTTTTGCGGGCAGCATTGTGACCCATGGTCGAGCCCAAGGAGTCGTCATAAACACGGGTATCAATACAGAAATAGGAAGTATCGCCACACAAGTTTCAAGCGAGAGAATTTCAGAGCCGCCACTTTTAATCCGCATGCGTCTCTTCACCTATAAAATAGCGTTCGCTATTACCCTCTCTATACTCGCGCTGGTTGCATTAATGTTTCTTATGGGCAATTACCAGACAGATAAAATGATAATGATGGCGATTGGTCTTGCTGTCTCTACCATCCCGGAGGGTTTGCCTGCAGCGCTGACCGTTGCTTTAGCAATAGGTATGCGGCGCATGGTTAAACATAATGTCATTATTAGAAAGCTAGTTGCAGTTGAAGCGTTAGGCTCTTGTACTTTTATCTGTTCGGATAAAACAGGCACCCTAACCGTTAATGAGTTAACCGTGCAGCGCGTCGTTTTACCCGAAGGGGGAATCTATCAGGTCACGGGAGAAGGTGTTGCGGGGGGAGAAATTAAAGGTGACAACCTCACTGAGCTGAGGGAACTTTGCATTACCGGCGTGCTCGCCAATGAAAGTCATTTAGATTATTCAGGTGGCGAATGGGTATCCGATGGCGATATTGTTGATATTGCTTTTTTAGTACTGGCAAAAAAACTTGGGTTATCTGTATCTGAAATTAGAACACAACAAACACAGCTTGAATTTATTCCCTATGAGTCTGAAAAAGCATTCAGTGGCAGTTTAAACCTGGATCAGGAGCAGCCCTGTCTATATGTGAAAGGGAGTCCAGAAAAAATGCTGGAATTATCAACGCATATGCATTCGCCCGCAGGGCCGGTGCCGATTGATCACAAAAAAATTCAGGCGCAATTTGAACAGTTGGCCAAGCAAGGGTTTCGCATCATCGCATTGGCAAGGCGTTCTATAACCAGTTTAAAAAATGCAGAAGATCACCTGCAGGAAATGACCTATTTAGGCATGGTAGCAATGATTGATCCGGTGCGCAGCGAAGTTAAAGCGGCGATCCAAAAATGCCGCACAGGCGGTATAGAAGTTGCTATGGTAACGGGTGACCATCCGGCGACAGCTTTAGCTATTGCCATAGAATTGGGGCTGGCAGGTAAAAAAAGCCGCGTTGTTACCGGACAGATGATAAAAGAGGCGTTAAAAGAAGGTCCACAAACATTTCATGATTTAATCCGTCCGACCAGAGTCTTTGCGCGCATAGAGCCTACGCAAAAAGAGATGATTGTAGAGAGTTTTATGCAGCAGGGACATTTTGTTGCAGTGACAGGGGATGGCGTTAACGATGCCCCGGCGATGCGCCGAGCCAATGCGGGTGTGGCAATGGGGAAAAAAGGGACAGATGTAGCAAAAGAAGTCGCGGATTTAATTATTACAGATGATAATTTCTCTTCAATAGTAAACGGTATTGAACAAGGCCGAATAGTTTATAACAATATTCGTAAAGTAATAGCATTATTGATTGCCACTGGGTTTTCCGCCCTGTTGTTATTCTTTCTCACCGTTATGGCCGGCCTCCCTATGCCGCTAACTGCAATTCAATTATTGTGGCTTAATCTAATCGCCAATGGCGTACAGGATGTGGCCTTAGCTTTTGAGCCTAAAGAGGGTAATGAATTAACAATGCCACCACGCAGCCCGAGCGAGCCTATCTTTGAGCGGCGTATTATTGAGCATGTGTTAGTTAACGGCACGGTGATGGGGATGTTGGCGTTTGCCACTTTTTTCTATCTTCTTGACCAGGGAACTGAGCTACAAAACGCACGCAACCTGACATTAATGCTGATGGTTCTATTTGGCAATATTCACGTGCTTTCCAGCCGTTCAGAAAAAAGATCACTGTTCTCTATGCCCTTCTTTGCCAACCCCTTTTTAATTTTATCCGTTCCCATTGCGCAAATTATTCATATTGGCGCAATGTATACGCCGGGACTGAGTGATATATTACAAATCAATCCCATCACATCAACACAATGGATCGGATTGTTACTGGTTGCTATTACATTATTGATTGTTGAAGAAACACACAAATATATATTAAGAAGAAGAAAATAGGGACAGATAAGAGTAGTTACAAGTGTTAATCGCTTATCTCTTCACCAACACTTTTAACAGCATCACGAGAAGCATGACCTATTTTAGTTGTCACATCTTTTGTCGTATGACCTATCTCAGTTGTCACCTCTTTCGTTGTATGGCCTACAGTACGCCCTGCACTTTTGATTTCAGCACAAGAAAAGAGTGTTAATGTCAGCGCTAATACGGTTAATGTTAAAATCTGTTTTTTCATTTATAAATACCCAATATGAATAAGTCATCCATTGTACAACGCGACACTTCAAAAAGGTAAAACAATGAGTAAAAAACTATTTCTCGGTATTGCATTAGATAAATCGCAAATTCAAATGATAGGTAGACTGCAGGAGAATTTTGATCCGGGCGTAAGGCTCATACCTGCTGCCAATCTGCATATGACGATCGCATTTTTTGGACTCGTATCAGCCCAGCAACAGGCAGAACTAGAAACACAGCTATCCGCTATCGCTAAACGCCGATTTAGTGTCACGCTGGATACGTTAGCTTATTGGCACAAACCCAGAATACTGTGCATTAAAGGGCAAGCAGATGATAAGGCATTGCTGCAGATAGTGTCCAAGAGTCAAGCGCTAGCTGCCTCTTTAGGCCTGTATGAAAGCGAACATAGTTTCACCGCGCATATCACTGTCGCACGAAAAGCTAAAAATATGCCAGCATCTGAGCTTAACTTCAACCCGCTTAGAATCACCCCCAGCGTTATCCATCTTTTTGAGTCAAAGAACAGCAGTCAGGGAGTTGAATATCCCATTCTACGATCATGGGCTCTGCAGTAGCCAAAAATAGGTAACTGACCAATCGATCACTTCCTTTGCCTTCACATTTCTTATATATTCTGCAATTGTAGAATATATGAGGAATTGTTTATCTGGCACAAACACTGCTCTTTGCTTTAGTATATTCTACAGTTGTAGAATTAAAGCTAACTAGGCACTCGTTTATGGCAACAGATAAGATAAAAAAACAGGTCGGCAGACCCAAAATACCGGCAGATAATCGCGCCAAATTAATTGCGGCGGCAACCTTATTGTTTATAGATAATGATTACGACAAAGTCTCAATTAGAGCCATTGCCAAACAAGCCTCTCTTGATCCCGGGTTGATCCGTTATTACTTTCAATCAAAGTTAGGCTTGTTTAGTGCAATGATCAGTGAAACAGTCGAACCAGTAAGCAGACAGTTGGCCACCATTAATCAAGAAGTCAGTGTGTTAAGTCCGGAAACATTAATGCAAACTTACTATCAGGTAATGAGTCAAAACCCGCATTTTCCTAAACTCATCTATCGCGTTTTGAGTATGAAAAAAACGGATGTAAATCAGCAATTACAAATTGTGCTTAAAAGCATTTTTAAAGTGCAAAACGTAAGCCTGTTTGCGCGACTCAAAGAAGGCGGTTTTTTACAAGATGAGGTTGATCCTGTCTGTGCTCAGTTAAGCTTTTTCAGCATGATGATCTTCCCTTTTTTAATGCCCGACCTGCTTAAATCAGCGTTAGGTGTTTCCATTACACCTGAATTTATGCAGCAGCTCGGTAAACAAAACAGCCGACTTTTATCCCATGGCCTAATAGCCAATTTAAAAAGTAACAAGGAAGATAGCCATGAGAGCCGATAAAAAACGTTTTGCTATTCCAGGCATTGTCCTTGGTCTGCTCATTTTAATGGCCGCCGTCGCCTTAAAACCCTCCCCTGATCTCCAGGCCAACTACGACAGAGCCCGTTTAGTGGAGGTGATGAGTTTGCTTAAGCAACCTGCAGCGCCTCTAATAAAAGGATTTGGCCGGGTAGCACCTAAACATACTTGGCTGGGAATTGCTGAAGTGAACGGTAAAATAATTTATCGCCACCCTGAACTTGAAACCGGCCGACTGCTCACTAAAGGCACAATGGTTTTAGAAGTTGATCCGCTGCAATATAAATTAAAGTTAGCGCAAGCAGAAGCCAACTTAAATTCAGCTAAGGCGCAACTAACCAGACTTGCTCAGCAACAACAAAATCTCAATATCAGCCTTAATCTTGAGCAGCAAAAGCTGGCTTTAGTAAAGCTGGAATACCAACGCAAACTTGGCCTGAAAAATAAAAAACTTATTTCCAATTCCGATCTTGAAAATGAGAAGCGCGGGTTACTGACACAGCGCGTTTTAGTGCAGAACTTAAGCAGCTCGCTAAGTTTAATGCCCGACGATAAAAAAGTGACCGAAGCGCAAATAAATATAAATCAAGCCCTGCTTGATGATGCTCAGCGGCAATTAGAAAACACCCGTTTTATCTTGCCGTTTGATGCGCAAATTGGCGCAGTTAATATCGAAGTGGCACAAGCTGTCACTACCGGCTCGGTATTATTTGCTGCGCAAAAACTTGGCTCGGTGGAAATAAAAGCAGAGTTATCACAGCAAGATGCAAACAGATTGAGGCAGAGTGTGGTGAGCTTTCCGGATAATAGGCAATTACCCTCAATTGAAAACCTAGATTTTAAAACCCGGGTTGCACTGCAGCTGGGCAATAAAACCCATTACTGGCCAGCGGAGTTAACCCGAATTGCCGAGACCATCGATCCCTTGCAGGGCACAATCGGTTTTTATGTCGAAGTCCGTCAGGATTTAGACGCATTAGACTTGCATAACACACCGCTATTAAGCAATGGAATGTTTGTTAGCGTGGATATTCAAGGAGAAGCATCAGCGCACTTTATCGTGCCGGAAAAGGCGCTGCACGGCACTAATATCTACATTATGGATAAAGAGGAGAAACTGCGGATAAAAACAGTCACTGTGCTCTTTAGAAATGAGCAAGGTGTTGCAATTGCGGGTGATTTATCTGACGGTGAGCAGTTAGTCTTAAATGATTTGATTCCGGCCATCGCGGGTATGAGCCTGAAGAGTGGATCTTCGAATACCAGCTCGACCAAGCAGGAGGCTACCCAGTGATCAAACTTTTCACCCGCCACCCAACGCTGGCCAACCTTATTATGCTGACCTTTTTTGTATTAGGTTTAAGCAGTCTCTCCTCCATAAAAAGAGAAACGTTTCCTGAATTTACTCCCCCCTATATTATCGCCACGGTTATCTATCCGGGCGCATCTCCTAGTGAAGTGGAAGAAAGTATCTGTCTACGCATGGAAGATGCCATTGACGGCTTAAGTAATATTGAAGAGATCAAATGCGATGCCCAGGAAGGCAGTGCGTCATTAACTGTAAAACTTAATGATGATGCCGATATCGGCCGCAGTTTAGTGGATATTCAAACCGAAATTAATGCCATTAAGGACTTTCCCAGCCAAATTGAGCCGCCTACCGTCAAAGAGTTAGATTGGGCGGAGCCTGTTGTCGATATTGCCATTTCGGCCGATGCAAGTTGGCCACATTTAAAAGCTTATGCTGAAGATCTAAAACGGCGCTTAAAAATAGAGGCAGGGGTAAGCCTGGTCACTATTGCCGGCTTTTCTGATCATCAGTTACGTGTTGAGGTAAATGAAGCTGATATTCGTCGCTTAGGTCTTACTATTACTGATATTGCCGATAAAGTGGCAAGACAAAATATCAAAATGCCTGCCGGTAATATTGAACTTGCTGATAAAAACTTATTAATCCGTTTTGATGAGCGAAAAACAACAGCGGCAGAAATAGGAAAAATCATTATTTCAGCGAGTCCACAAGGCGCTGTTGTATATTTAGCTGATATCGCCACTATTAACGATCTGTTCGAGTTAGAGGAGGATTATATTTTATTTAATGGCAAACCTGCTGCCATCCTAAAAATACAAAAAAACAAAGCAGATGACGCACTACGTATTAAAGAAAAAGTACAAGAGTTTGTTACACAAGAGCAACTTGCGGCCCCAACCGGGGTAACGCTCACACTGACCAATGATCTGTCCTCTTTACTGCAGGACAGGCTAACCATGCTGCTCAAAAATGGCTGGCAGGGTATTATATTAGTGTTCTTATCAATGTGGTTATTTTTCTCACTACGCTACTCTTTTTGGGTTTCCGCAGGCTTGCCCGTTGCATTTTTAGGCGGCTTATTCCTGATGAGTTTGTTTTCTATATCGATTAACGTTATGACCTTAGTGGGCCTGTTAATGGCGATCGGGATCATGATGGATGATGCGATAGTGATTGCAGAGTCGATAGCCGCGCATGTCGATAAGGGATACGCGAACGATCAGGCGGTATTAAAAGGGGTAGCCAAAGTAGCACCTGGCGTGTTCTCTTCCTTTTTAACCACAATTTTCATTTTTGGCAGTTTGCTTTGGCTAGAGGGACAAATGGGCCAGGTTTTATCGGCCGTGCCTATGGTGCTAATTATGGTGCTGAGTATCAGCATGATTGAAGCTTTTTTAATTTTACCCAGCCATTTAAATCATTCGCTAAATTCAAAGAAAAAAGAGAAGCAGCCACTTAAATTTAAACGCGTTTTCTTGCAAAAATTCGACCATTTCAGAACCCATTCTTTAGTTAAGATGGTGACTTTTACCGTTAAGTGGCGCTACGCCAGCCTAGGTTTAACCTTTGGTGTATTACTCATCTCATTGGCGCTAGTTGCGGGTGGCGGCCTTAAGTTTTTACCCTTTCCTAAGCTCGATGGGGATATTGCCGAAGCGCGTATTATCTTACCGCCCGGTTCAACACTGCAACAAACAGAAGCGGTCGTGGCCAAAATTATTGACAGTGCCAAATTGGTTGGTGAGCGATATAGTGAGATAAATAATGAAGCGTCACCACTGATTAAAGATATTACTCAGCAATACAACTTTAATGCCAATGCGGGGGAAAAAGGCCCTCATCTTGCGACCGTGCGTTTAGATCTTCTCTCCGCCGAAACTCGCAGTTCACTGATCGAGTCCTTTTTAAATGATTGGCGGAAAGCCACCGGTGAACTGGCTGCGCCAATTTCATTAGTGTTTAAGCAACCCGCAATGGGGCCTGCCGGACGCGATATTGAAGTGCGCTTACAGCATGATGACTTATCTACTCTAAAAAAAGCATCGCTTGAACTACAAGCCTATTTAGGCCAATTCTCTGGTGTTAATGGCATTCTCGATGATATGCGCCCGGGTAAAGAGGAGATATTAATCAAACTTAAAGATGGCGCGGAAACCTATGGGGTCGACGGCCAAACTATTGCCGCACAACTTCGCGCGGCTTATTTCGGTCAAACGGCGGATCAAGTGCAATCAGGCCCGGAAAGTATTGAAATTCAAGTGCGTTTAAATAAAGACCAGGCAGCAGATATTCAAGCATTAAGCAACTTCCCTATTATCCTTGCACAGGGAAAACAGATTCCGTTGAGCGTCGTTGCCACACTTGAGTTTCAACGTGCATTTGTCCGTATTCAGCGCATCGAAAGTCAGCGAACTATTACCGTAATGGCCGATATCGACAGCAGTAAAGCTAACGGCAGTGAAATTGTCACTAAAATGCGTGCAGAGCTTATGCCTGTACTAGTCGATAAATATCCAGGTTTAGGTGTCGATTTCGAAGGTGCTGCCAAAGAGTCGGCTAAAACGGGGAGTTCATTGCTGAAAGGTTTTCTGATTGGCCTATTTGGTTTGTTTGCTATTTTAAGCTTTCAATTCAGAAGTTATTTGGAGCCTTTTGTGGTTATGTTGGCTATTCCACTGGCATTAATTGGTGTGTTTTGGGGGCACTGGATAACGGGAAATAATCTCTCCATGCCATCGATTTTAGGTTTTATTTCGCTGGCAGGTATTGTCGTTAATGACTCCATATTATTGGTGCAATATATTCGCCATCATCTTGATATCGGAGATGATATTTTAGATGCGGTAGTAAAGGCCAGCCGCGACCGGTTCCGTGCGGTATTTTTAACATCACTGACCACGGCCGCAGGTTTATTGCCTTTACTGCTGGAAACAAGTCTGCAGGCACAGGTAGTAAAACCTATCGTAATATCTATCGTCTTCGGTATTTTTTCCTCTACCCTGCTGGTGCTGTTTATTATTCCAAGCGCTTATGCCGTACTTGCAGACTTTGGTTTGGTACACAAACATGAAGAGTTAAATAAAGATTAATTGTTAGATAAATATTAATTTGCAAAAAAACACCAAGCTTATTAATCCCTTCTACATCAGTAATGGGATTAATAAGCTCGGTAAAAAAGTATAAAACTTTATAGGGAAGGCTATACGGAAACGTCTAGATTATGTCCTTTACTACCTTCAGGAGCGGTTGCAGGCGCCACCGAGTCTAACAATTGCGCAGCTTGCTGCTCTGCTTGATTGTTGACTGTTTTAAGCAGACTAACATTGACCTTTTCAAGGGTGCTCACTTTAGCCTGCTCGCTCATCACGCCACCGACAATACTCATATCCATAATTTACCTCCATAAACGGTTCATAAATCAAATACACTATCCCTCTACAGAAGAGGTGAACTGCGCGATTATCCGTATAAATATATAACAAACTTAACTCATAAACACTGTATCGGCAACGCCTTGAGTTACTTTAGTAAAGATTTGTACCGCTCACTATTAACTAAATGTAAATTTTGTCCACTTTTTAGATCGCCAGCGAAACAACATAATAATACCTCTGAACCATTCATCCGCAGCAATTGCCAGCCAGGCACCGATAACACCAAATCCGAAATAGATACCCAATAGATAGGTTAATGACACACCTATTCCCCACATACTGGCTATGCCGATTTGGACAGGGAAAGTGATATCGCCAGCGCCTTTTAAAGATGAGATGAAAACCAAATTAAAAACACGGCCCCCTTCTAATAAAATAGAGCCAGTAATCAAACCCGCGGTGAGAATCACCACGTCAGGATCGTTAGTGAACAAATTAATCACATCAAAACGAAACAGATAGATGATCACAGTGATAGTTATCGATGAAACAAATGCGACCAGAAAGTATTTCTGGACGCGCAGTGAAATATCCTCAAACCACCCTTTGCCAATAAAATAACTGGTTTGAATTTGGCTTGCCTGCCCAATTGCCAGCGCAAAAGCAAAAGAGATCCGGCCTATATTTTGTGCGTAGGTAAAAGCGGTTAATGACGCAGTGCCCATTCGCACCACAAAGTAGATAATAATCATTTGCGACAGATTATAGGATAGAATTTCACCGGCATTCATTACACCAATGCGTAATATTTTCTTATAAAAAACGGCTGGAATGGATAAAAAGCTTGCCATCGGCAGATCAATTTTTCTATGGCGCAGCATATACCATAACGTAACCGCGCTAATAAACTGGCTGAATACAGTTGCAATCGCAACCCCTTGCACACCATAAACAGGTAATCCGAAAGGCTGATATAATACGCAGTAGTTACCAATAACATTTATAAGCCCCGCCGCAAGGTTAATAAACATAGGGGATTTTGAATAGCCATGAGCGCGTAAAATAGTGGAAAAAACAATCCCTAGCGTAACGTTAATAGTAAAAGAACCACTGATGAGCAGGTATTCATAACCAAATTGAGCAACTTGCTGTTCAAGCCCATACAGGTCGATAATAGTGGCGCAAGAAAAGAATGCCAAAAGCCCCAGAATAAGCCCCATACACAGCCCCAGACAGATACTCGCGACGGCTATATTGGCTGAATCTTTATCTCGTCCTGCGCCATTATATTGACCGATAAGAATGCTGCTGCCCGTACTGACCATCATGGAGATAATCACCAGAAAGAAAGTAATTTGAGAAATCACGCCGACAGCAGAAACTGCTTTATCAGAATAACCACTGAGCATAAATATATCACTGGTATTGAGCGCCGTACGCAGTAATATTTCAACAAAAATAGGCCAAGTTAGAGTGACAACATTCATCCTGTTGTCCATGATTTTATTACTGTTTTGCATGAAATTATCTTAATGAGAGAGTGAGTTTTTGAGTATACGCTAAAGAGGCTTGTTGAAAATAAAAGAGAATAATAGTTTCAGCAAAAAAGAACAGAGTTAGTTTATCAGATGCCCTAACGCGCTGTATATTGCTGTCGCTTTAATTCCGCTATTAGAAGACAAACAAATCAACAGATCTCTGCTATTGAAACGCTGTATATTGTGGATCTACGCTGCTGTTCATACACCCAGGAAAAGAGAGAAGATTCAAAAGCATAAAAAATCAACTTGCGAGCTATATGCAATACCACTCACAGCAAGCTTACCCACTCGCGCTGTTTTGGGCCCGTTCTCCAGCCACTGCAACATCTTAAGCACATTTTCTCGTTCTCCATAGAGAACCACCTCAACGTCACCATTATGCAGATTTTTTGCGTGTCCCATAAGATTATATTTGCGGGCTTCATTACGCGTATAATAACGGAAACCGACAGCCTGAACGTTACCGCTTACAATAATTTTACAGCCTATATTTTCCATATTCCCCCCAGTTATAGCCATTAAGAATCATCAATTTTAGGATGGTCATCCAATAAAGATAACAGCAGATTCAATATTGTCGAATTAGAAAGGTTATAAAAAGAGAGAACGCACTTTAATGAGCAAGTAATACTCTGCACAAATGCAGAGCATTACTACAGTAACAAAACTACTGTTTACGCCAGGTTGTACCGTTCGCACCATCTTCCAGGACAATCTTCAATGCCGCTAACTTATCACGCGCATCATCGGCACTTGCCCAATCTTTATTGGCACGTGCATCATTGCGCTGCTTGATCAGGGCTTCAATCATACCCACTTCATCCTGACTTTCATTACCTTGTAAAAAATGGTCTGCGCTTTGAGTTAACAGCCCCAACACATTGCCAAGTTTGACTAATAGGCAAGCCAGAGCGGTTGCTTGTTGTTGATCACTGCCCTTTAAGCGATTTATCTCTTTAGCAAGATCAAACAGTACAGCCAACGCTTCGGGTGTATTAAAATCATCATCCATCGCTTTGCAGAATTGTAAATAATGAGGATTGGATTTATCTAACGGGCAATCTGTAATATCCAGATCACGAAGAGATCTATACAAACGTTCAAGACTGGCGCGCGCCTGTTTGAGGTTGTCTTCAGAGTAATTTAGCTGGCTGCGATAATGGCCTGAAATAAGGAAATAACGAACTGATTCACTGTCATAGACATCCAGTACATCTTTGATAGTAAAAAAGTTATTTAATGACTTGGACATTTTCACTTTATCAATCTGCACCATACCGGAGTGCATCCAAGTATTTACATATTTAC
>NZ_JBLIEK010000072.1:0-19227 GCF_047632995.1 Psychromonas sp. | reverse complement strand
TGAATAATTATGAATAGTTCTGTTATCTGTTATTTTCATTATCTATTCCAATCGGTTAATTCCCACCACAGAGGGAATTTAATTTCATTGTGATTATGCTCTAATAATTTATTTAGTTGTGCTTCGTCTGAAATAATATGTTGCAGTAAATAGATATCATTCAGAAGAGGGGCAAACTCAGGTGATATTTCTTGCAAGTTTTTATAATGAGTTTTTTTAACCCGTAATATTAATTCAATTTTCTCTTTTGTCAGTGCGCCAATACCGATAGTATTTTCGTCATGCTGTCTATAAAAGGTAACAGTGTCTACGATGAATTGTGCCTTAGCACCATTTAGTAACAAAAGGGTAAAGAAATACCAATCAACGGCGATTAGCTCATTGGGAAATTGGATTAATTCGAAAGGGATATTTTTTAAATTCACTGCTGTATTTGATAGCCCGAAAACATTTTTATCTTTTATAAATTCTAATGGGATCAATTGCTTATCGCATAGTCGATGAGAATAGATGAATTTATCAATGACTTTTCCTGCTTGTATGGATGTTATGTCGTTAACAACTATATCCACATTTTTTAACGCCTTAACCGATTTTTCAACCCTATCGCGGCTAAAAACATCGTCAATATCACCAAAAATGGCTATATCATAATTATTTAGTTTAGAAAATTGAATCAAGGCTTGTCTGTTCTTGGCAATATTACCAGCGGGGAGGAGCTCAATAATATTTAGTGTAGGATATTTTTCTTTGATCTTGTTGAATTCAGAATAGCCATCATTGAGCGCTACCACATCAAAATTCTGCAGAGTTTGTGAAGCTAAAGATGCAAAAAAATCGTTAATATAATCCAGTTCAGTTGGAAATAGGGTCGTTAAAAATGCAATTTTTTTCCTCTTACTCGAAACATAACAACTGTTTGCGCGAATAAAACTCTGTGGAGCTATTTCAACTCCTTGCTTGCTTACCGCGTTGCTACCAAAAAAAACACCTTCTCCGACGATTGTGTTCCCATTTAGTACCGATGCCGTTGATATGTGACAATGGGCCTTTACATGGCAATCATGCTCAACTAAGGCCTTGCTATTGATGATACAATTTTCATCTATACGGGCGTTACTATTAATAAGGACATCGTGCATAACAATGCAGCCATTGCCAACAGATGATGATTTAGCAATATATGCTCTAGGCGATATAACAAGGGCTAGTGTGCCCCCGCACAGTAAAATTTCATTATAAATTTTTTTTCTTAGATTGGCGTTAGTTGTATGGCCGATTGTGATTAAGAAGTGATAACCTTGTTGAGCGTATTTCGCTATATCGGTATCACTTCCAAGTATCTTATAACCCAATACCGATGTACCAATCTTTTCCGCCACATCTAATATTCCAGTAATCGAATATTTTTTCTCAGATTCAATGACATCAATAGATGCGTGGCAATGTCCTCCGCCTCCAATTAATATCAGTTTAGTTAAGGTCTTACTCATATTACGCTACTCGGGATATTAACAAGGCGCGCCTCGATTTTTTCGGAGGCACTTAAATCACCTTTCAGTGCATTTTTAAACATAGGTAATCTATGCATTAACTGCCAAACCGGACGGGTCATCACACCTTGTTCATTGGTTTCTTTTAACAAAGAATTTCGACTTTCTGCATCAGGGCAAATAATTGCATTTAACCAATAATTGGACTGTGCGTATTCGGGCTCAATAACAAACTGAAAATCCGAACCCGAAAAAAGTTTTTTATATTGCCCGGCAAGCACTCTTTTTTGTTTAATAAATTCAGATAACACTTCCATCTGAGCACAACCTAGTGCGGCATTTAGATTGGGTAGGCGATAATTAAAACCGGGCTCATCGTGGTAAAACTCATAAGGATGCGGCACCTTTGCCGTCGTAGTGATATGCCGAGTATGAATGCCATCATCTAAGCTTTTACAGAGCACCATACCTCCACCACCAGTGGTGATAATCTTGTTGCCATTAAAACTTACTGCGCCAAAGTCACCGAATGTGCCTGTATGCTTACCTTTATAAAATGAACCGAGGCTTTCTGCCGCATCTTCAACTAAAGTAATATTCCATTTCAGGCAAACTGCTAATAATTCATCGAGTTCAACCGGATGCCCAAAGGTATGCATAGGTACCATAGCTTTAATACGTTGTCCGGTACTTTTATGTGTGCACTCACCATCACTATTCAGTGTCGCGTTACAATCAAGATATTCTGCGGTGGCTTTAGGGCACAACCCTAAACTTACTTTAGATATATCAATAAAAATTGGCTGCGCGCCCATGTGATGAAGGGCATTACAGGTCGCAACAAAAGTTAACGCTTGGGTAATAATTAAATCTCCAGCTTGTACACCCGCCATATATAAAGCGGTATGTAATGCTGCTGTGCCATTAACTGTCGCTACTGCTTTTGCTGTTCCTGTATAAGCTTCTATAAGCTTTTCAAAATTGTTAACATATTTACCAACACTAGATACAAAGGTACTTTCAATGCTATCGGCAACATATTTTTGCTCATTCCCTGAAAACACTGGCGCATGTAAGGGAATTAAATCATTAGTTTGGTAAATATCTTTGACGAAACGGATTAACTTATTATTCATTTTTGCAGCCTTACATCTTACTATCTAAGTGTTTGCCCGTTTCTTTATGACCAAAATTAGGGATCATTTTGAAAAACAGTTGCACAATTTGTTCTTTTTCCCATTGTTGAGCAGATTTCATCTCTGCAATATTTTGTTCAAATAAAGCAATACGCTCAGCATCATAAACAGCTTCATTTTTAATAACACCAATATTCTCAAAGCGTTGCATATCTAATGTTTCTTTGTCAGTGAAAAACTCTTCGAAATCTTTTTCACCGGTTGTATCACTAACCGTAAATAAGCAAGGCCACTTACCTTGCTCTGGCAGTGTTCTCGCCAAGTCACGAGCTTCATCCTCTGAGTCACACAAATACGCTTCATAACCTAATTGCAGTAAATATTTTTCTGCAATATCCGCAAATGAAATAAGATGCAGAGCTTCACTTAGTTTTGGAAAAAAAATATCGCGGTTTTCACCGAAGATACAAGACATTAAACAAAGTTCACCAGATTCCTGAGGCGTAACAAAATAACGTTTGATGTCTTTAGGGGCGACAATAGGCTGACGTTTTTGAATGCGCTGGTTAAAACCATGTAATAGAGAGCCATCGGAAAAAGCAACATTAGCAAAGCGAGCGGTGGAAATATTAATGTCCGCACTGCGACGCATTAAAAACATCTCCATAATACGTTTGGAAGCCCCCATCATATTCACAGGATTGGCAGCTTTATCTGTGGAAACACAAAAGTACTTCTTTACTCCTTTTGCAGCAGACTGTAATAAGGTTTTTTCAGTATTAAACACATTAACATTTATCATACGCATTAATGTAAAAGGATCTTTTTCACTTCGAACGTGTTTAAGGGCTGAAAGGTTTAATACATAATCGTATTCACCATCCGCTTTTATAAAAGCATCATATTCAATGGATCCTATATCTAAAGCAAATGTTTGAAAGTCACCCTTTAGGTAACCAAGCGAACTACGAATATCTCGAACCAATTCAACCATATTGTTTTCACTAATATCAACCGCGTGTAACTTTTTAGGATTTCGTTTGAAAATTTCCTTGGTAACGGCTTGTCCGATTGAACCTGCTGCTCCAAGCACAAGGAACTTACTATTAGAAACTATTTTCGAAAGTTCTTTTTCATTACTGTTTAGATCTGTATTTAATAGTTCTTGAGTACGACCAATAAGGGGGAGAATTGAAACCATGTTATAGGTCCTCCTTTAGCTGTAACTTAAATACTTTGCCAAAGTAATTAGTCAAGTATTGAATGGTGGAAGTTAATTATTTATAAGCCTTAATCTTGCTTTTATTACGTTTTTGCAATAAAGATTTTTCTTTTAACTGCTTAAAATGCTGTGCAGATTTGTTCTGCAGTGTTGCAATATTCGTTTCAAGCGTTTTAAGTTGCTCTATAACTGTGCTTAATGTTTCAGGAGAGTTATTGGTCAATAAATTTTTAATCTGATCTGAAAAAACAGTTTGCTGCTGCTGGAATAAATCATACTCTTCTTCATCAAGAAAAGTAGTCAGCTGTTGTTCAAGCTTAAGCAGTTCATCAAGTTGTAATTCTATTGTTGTCTCTTTCATTTTTTTCATCTTATTAAGCGAATACATTTCTTAAGATCAAATAATCTCAGCCAAATTTACTTTTTATACTGCTGACGAATATCTTGTGGAATGCCATCCCAGCCAGATTTTATCTCTGAAATTAGCGTGCTAACCTCAGTTAATGGCGCAATATCATTTTTTATATTAGCTTGAGTTACTTGGCTTATCATATAAGCGTATAGGTTATAAAGGTTTATCGATATTTCCCCGCCTTTTTCCATATCCAAGCTGTTTTGCAGTTCACCGATTAGGCCAATAACTTTACCGAGCATTTTATTTTTATTTTCAATCTCTTTACGATCAATTGCACCTTTTGCCGCGGCTAAATTACCTAATATATGCTGCATTATTAGCGATATTAGCGTGTGTGGATCTGCCTGTTCAACGTGTGCCATATTCGTATTTTGATATTTTTTGATAGAACCGCGCATCATATATTGATTTCCTTACTACATTAAATTTAACTGTGATCAGTTTACGTCTGCTGCTAATAAATGCATCTTTTTTAAGAGAACTCTGTGTCTTTTGAGGCTTTATTTAAAAAATTAATGGTATTAACACTATTAATACTATTAATTATAAAAGCAATATATGTACCAACCATGTTGTTTTTGTATTTATGGTAATAATTTTCTCTTATTTGCCCCGTTATTGTCTCCTGTGCCGTCAGAATACGGTCATCGTCATGTTTTTGACATTAATGGTTTTCCATTTGCAAAATATATTATAAACTGACTGGAGTCTAATTTTAGAAGTGAATTTTTATGCAACGTCGTCCCCCCATTTACTTGGTTGACACTAACCAAGCTCAGTACGATACATTGGCAACCGTTTTACATTTTATTGGTGAAACGTTCGAAGCAGTAAGATCTGCAGACTTATTAAATAAAGTTAATGAGTTTAACCCGTTATGTATTATTTTTGGCGGGGAAACCAGCACTTCTGATAATCTTTTTAAGGGCTTTTCTAATACAGCTATTTTGACATTATCAGATCAAGTTACCAGTGGCGAAAAAAACCACATTGGTCTGTTAAGTTTACCGATTGTTAATGCTGAATTAACGCAATTATTACATTACTGTCAGTCATTCCATAATCCCAATAAGAAACTTAAAAAAGCCAATAAATATTTAATGTCATCTCTCGTTGGCCGGGGTTTACGTATCCAAGAAATCCGCTATCTGGTTGAACAAGTTTCAGATAGTAATGCCAATGTACTGATCCTGGGTGAATCGGGAACCGGTAAAGAAGTGGTTGCACGTGCTATTCATGAAATATCAAAGCGTAAAAATGGTCCATTTGTACCTATTAACTGTGGTGCCATTCCTGCTGAACTGATTGAAAGCGAATTATTTGGGCATGAAAAAGGGGCTTTTACCGGGGCTTTTTCTGCGCGCAAAGGACGTTTCGAGTTAGCCTCTGGTGGCACGCTTTTTTTAGATGAAATTGGTGATATGCCGATGCCGATGCAGGTAAAACTGCTACGCGTTCTACAAGAGCGTACTTTTGAGCGTGTCGGTGGCACAAAAGCTTTACAGGCCGATGTGCGCATTATCGCAGCTACCCATAGAAATCTGGAAACCTTGATTACAGATGGACTTTTCCGAGAAGATCTTTACTACCGATTGAATGTGTTCCCGATTGAAAAGCCCGCTCTTCGTGATCGCCAAGAAGATATTCCGCTGTTATTACAAGAGCTCTTATCGCGCCTGGAAGGGGAACATCACGCGACGCTGCGTTTCACCCAGCGCGCACTTGATTCATTAATGAAGCATCCTTGGCCGGGTAATGTACGTGAATTATCTAACTTACTGGAAAGGTTACTTATTTTACATGCCAATAAGATTGTTGATCTGGGTGAGTTGCCGATTAAATACCGCCATATTGATGCACAGGGGGGCTATGTAGAGCAAATCCAATATAGTCCAGAGCAGGAGATGTTAGCTGAGCGAGATGCGCTGTGTGATATGTTTATTGATCCACCAATAGCTTTTGATGAATCGGAGCAAGTGGACGAGTCGCTCGGATTTTTAGGCCATCTGCCTGTTGAAGGGATGAACCTTAAGAGTAAACTCACAGAGTTTGAAATTGAGATGATTCGGCAAGCATTAGATAGCCAGGAGGGCGTTGTTTCCCATGCGGCGGAGCTATTATCTATGCGACGTACTACGCTCGTTGAAAAAATGAAAAAATATGGCCTGAATAAAGACGGTTAATTTTATTTTTATTTTGTAAGCCTGTTAAATTCATTTTGACAGGCTTTTTTTATATCTGAAAAGTGCGTCATATTTATGGCGAAATACTTTTAAGTTACTGTAATTAAAGATGTATTTTTGTTGGCATAAATTCTGCTTTATAGCGTGTAAGAGTAAATTATAAAGCAGGGTTATGTGATGAATAATAACAATCAACAAGCAAAATCACTGGAGCAAGAGAGTTTTCCTGGCGAGCTTAAACAGCTGCGTGCGCAAGCCAATTATATGGGGCAGCTTTATAATGAGTTGCCATCTGGTTTAATTGTGCTTGATGGTTATGGGGTTGTTGATCAGGCTAACCGCGTTGCAACTTCATTATTAGGCGAACCGTTAAAAGGGCAGTTATGGAGTCATATTATCGGTCGTTCATTTGCGCCTAAAAATGATGACGGTCATGAAATTTCGCTTAAAAATGGCCGCCGTATTCAGCTCTCTATCTCTTCACTTGAAGGCCAGCCCGGGCAACTTATCCTATTAACAGACTTGACTCATACCCGTGAACTGCAAGAGCACGTTGCAAAATTAAAGCGTCTCTCTTCGCTGGGGAAAATGGTTGCTTCTCTTGCTCATCAAATTAGAACACCGCTTTCAGCCGCTATGTTATATGGCGCCAATCTTGCCAATAAAACCCTGACAGAAAGCGCGCGTTTACGCTTTCAAGGTAAATTGATGAATCGTTTGCAAGATTTAGAAACACAAGTAAACGATATGCTCTTATTTGCGCGCAGTGGCGAGCAAAAAATTGTTGAAGAGGTATCACTTGTCTCCTTGCTTGAGGAGGTACAAGATGCCAGTGAGAGTATGATTTCACAGGTAAACGGACATCTGCAATGCCGTTTTCCCGATCCGGATCTGCTTATTATGGCCAATAAAAACGCCTTGGCCAGTGCCATGACTAATCTTATCTCCAATGCCATTGAGGCGACAGGCGAAGGCGCGCGTCTCTATATTAGCTGTGCACGCAGAGATGAAAACTTAGTTGAAATTGCAGTGATGGATAATGGCCCCGGTATTGATAAAGAGCGTGTTGCTAAAGTGATGGAAGCGTTTTATACCACCAAATCACAAGGTACAGGGTTAGGGCTAGCTGTGGTGCAATCAATTGCGCAGGCGCATCAAGGCAGTGTTGAGGTTAAATCTGAATTCGGCAAGGGCAGCTGCTTTACCTTGGTATTGCCGTTACATCGAATTGGCCAATACCGTATGCCGTTACTACATAATGAGCCGTTAGAGAATAAACACTTTAATCAAGTGGTAGGAGGCTAATATGTCACAAGGAAAGTTACTGGTTGTAGAAGATGATGCAGGATTAAGAGAAGCCCTAGTCGATACACTATTGCTTGCAGGTTATAACTGCTCGGAAGTAGAGAGCGGAGAAGCCGCCTTAATTGCGTTGAACAAACAGAGCTTTGATCTGGTGATCAGCGACATTCAAATGGGCGGCATGTCGGGTTTGACCCTGCTGCAGAATATTAAAGATAAATACCCGACCCTGCCGGTTTTATTGATGACCGCCTATGCCACTATTGGTGATGCGGTTAATGCGATGCGTGATGGTGCGATTGATTATCTTGCCAAACCCTTTTCGCCAGAGGTTTTATTAAATCAAGTAAGTCGTTACGCACCTGTTAACAAGGTTGAATCACGGACACCTATCTATGGCGATAGCAGTACAGAACGATTATTTAAAGTGGCTGAAAAAGTAGCGGCAAGTGATGCATCGGTTATGATCACCGGCCCCAGTGGCTCAGGCAAAGAGGTTTTATCGCGTTACCTGCATGATAAATCATCGCGCAGCGAGCAGCCTTTTGTGGCCATTAACTGTGGGGCTATTCCGGATACTATGCTTGAATCAACCCTGTTTGGTTACGAGAAAGGCGCATTTACCGGCGCAGTACAAGCCTGTCCGGGGAAATTCGAGCAAGCGCAAAACGGCACTATTTTGTTGGATGAAATCACCGAAATCCCGTTGGAATTACAAGTTAAATTACTGCGTGTATTACAAGAGCGCGAAGTTGAGCGTTTAGGCTCACGCAAAACCATTAAATTAAATATTCGCGTGATTGCGACCAGTAATCGCGATATAAAAAAAGCGGTCGATGCGGGCACTTTTCGTGAAGATCTTTACTATCGTTTAAATGTCTTTCCACTGCAGTGGTTAGCGCTTTCAAAACGGCGCGGGGATATACTACCACTGGCAGAGCATCTGCTAATGCGCCATGCGGTTGAACAGTCGCAAGCCATTCCGATATTAACAGAAGCTGCGAAAGAGCTGTTATTAGCTTATTCTTGGCCGGGTAATGTGCGTGAGCTTGACAATGTGATGCAACGCGCACTGATTTTATGTGATGGGAAACATGTTGATCAATCTGTACTTATTTTAGAAGATCTGCAGTTTGACCATATCTGCGATGAGCAAGCAGACGATCTGTCTCCGTCATCTGAAAATGATGCTAAGCCAGAGAGTGATTCGGACGTTGCTGTATTAGGGCAGGGTTTAAAAGATCAGGAGCAAAAAATAATTATCGATGCGTTGCATACTTGCCAAGGTAAACGTAAAGATGTCGCCGTATTGCTAGGTATCAGCCCGCGCACCTTACGTTATAAAATTGCCCGTATGAAAGAGCAGGGCGTTGCACTGCCTGTATAGCGCATCGACCATTTATTTCTCTTGATCCGCTAAGGCTTGGCGAATAAAGCCATTATGTTTGCTGAGTTTTTGCCGTGCTATTTTTGCATCATAACCGCTAAGGAGCATTAAAATAGCGGTTTTACAGTGATTATCAGACTCCATTAGCGCTTGCTTTGCCTCTGCTTCGCCGCAGTGAGTTGCCTCCATCACCATATTTTTTTGACGCTCTCTTAATTTTTCATTGGTTGCTGCTACATCGACCATTAAATTAGCGAATACTTTGCCATAACGGATCATCGCCGCAGTGGTTACCATATTCAGCACCATCTTTTGCGCGGTCCCCGCTTTCATACGTGAAGATCCTGTGAGTACCTCTGGACCGACTATCGGGGTAATATTGATTTGTGCCAGTGCGCACATTGGGCTGTGCGGATTACAGCTCAGAGATACAACCCTTGCCCCCACAGACAAAGCGTATTCCATCGCCCCTAATACATAAGGTGTACGGCCGCTAGCGGCAATGCCAATCAGCAGATCATGCTGATTAAAATTGATTGCCTGAAGATCGCTTGCGCCCAGTTCACGGTTGTCTTCGGCATTTTCTACCGCCTGCAAAATGGCAGGGTGACCGCCCGCAATTAAGCCAACCACAAGATCAGGATCTGATCCGAATGTCGGCGGGCACTCACTTGCATCTAAAATACCCAATCTGCCCGACGTACCTGCGCCGCTGTAAATAAGGCGCCCGCCAGAGTGAAAAGATTGTACGACAGCGTCAACCGCTTGCGCTATAGAAGGGAGGGTCTGCTCGACTGCAAACGCGACTTTTTTATCTTCGTTATTGATAACGGTTAAGATCTCAGACGTTGATAAAGTATCAATCTTGTCACTGCTTGGGTTGCGACTTTCTGTGACAAGTTTGCTTAAATCAATCTTCATTATTATTGTATCCCGTGGAATTTCAGCAAAATATTAGCGTTTACTTATGGTAACGCAGGGGGCATTAAAAGCGATGATACATTTTAATAATGATCACGTTTATTTTTTAGCTAATATATTAAGGATAATAGTTGCAAATGGTAATAGTTATCATTAATATAAAGGCAACTGATAACCATTACCATTTGGAAATAGAAGATGCCTGTAAAAAAAATAATTACCTCTGCCGTGCTGTTTACGGCCTTAAGTATAACCACCTTTGTTGCACTGGCAGAGCAAGTTAATATTTACTCTTTTCGTCAGCCTTTTTTGATCGAGCCGATTATGACAAAATTTACCGAGCAAACGGGTATTAAAGTAAATATCTTATTTGCTAAAAAGGGACTGATTGAGCGGGCAAAACGTGAAGGGATATTATCGCCTGCGGATCTGCTCTTAACCGCCGATTTCAGCCGTTTAATGAAGCTCAATAATGCGCATCTTAGCCAAGCTGTTGACAGTAAAATATTAAGCGAAAATATCCCCAGCCAGTACCGCGATCCAGATCAGCATTGGTTTGCATTAACAACCCGTGTACGCAATATTTACTCCTCTGCTGAGCGAGTTGGCCCTGCGACTAATATCAGTTACCAAGATTTAGCCAGCCCGGCATTTAAAGGTAAAGTATGCATGCGCGCCGGCAAGCATCCATACAATGTGTCGTTACTTGCTTCTGTGATTGCGCACCAAGGTGAGGCAAAAGCAAAACTCTGGTTAGAAGGGCTAAAAGCCAACCTTGCACGTAAACCACAAGGCAATGATCGCGCACAAGTTAAGGCGGTAAAAGAGGGATTGTGTGATTATGCATTAGGTAATAGTTATTATCTGGGTAAAATGTTGGCAGACCCTGCGCAGGTCAGCTGGGCGCAAGCGGTAAATATTAATTTTCCTAACCAAAAAACCAGCGGTGCACATATCAATGCAAGTGGTGTGGCGTTAATGAAATATGCACCGAACAAAAGTAATGCTATCAAGCTGATGGAATTTTTATCAGGGAAAACTGCACAGCAGATCTACGCAGAGGTGAATTATGAGTACCCTGTAAACGCAAATGTAGGACCTTCAAAACTGGTTGCATCATGGGGCAAATTCAGATCAGATCCCATTGCGCTTTCTGATATTGCCAAGCAGCATAAAGCGGCCATTAAGTTACTGGATGAAGTGCAATTTGATCTCTAAATTAACCCTCTATAAGTTACTGCCCTGGGCAGTAACTGCTCTTCTAATTATGCCCATTATGGCGCTTTTTATAAGCGCTTTTAATGTGGATGATACGGGCAGTTTTAAGCACCTTCTCGATACGGTTTTGCTGACTTATAGTATAAATACATTACTCTTGATTCTCGGGGTCATGAGTTTAACTTTTATTTTTGCGATGCCTGTTGCCTGGTTTGTCGCTTGCTGCGAATTTCCCAGCCGTACGGTTTTACAGTGGGCGCTGATGCTGCCGTTGGCGATTCCCCCCTATATTGTGGCGATCGTTTATACCGATCTGTTTGATTTTAGCGGGCCGGTTCAACGGTTTTTACGTGGTTTAATGGGCTGGCAAGCGTACAGTGATTATTACTTTCCCGATATTCGCACGCTCGCTGGCGCTATATTAATCCTTAGCTTGTCGCTCTACCCTTATCTTTATCTCTTATTACGCGGAGCCTTTTTAGGGCAATCTGGGGGGCTTTTTCAAGCAGCGCGCAGCTTGGGATTATCACCAACAAGGGCATTTTTCCGCGTCTCACTGCCGCTATCCCGATCCGCCATGGCAGTGGGGTTATCTTTGATTGCGATGGAAACCTTAGGTGATTTTGCGACCGTTCATTATTTTGCCGTCAGTACTTTAACCACAGCTGTCTACGATACCTGGCTGGAGCTGGGCAGTTTAACCACAGCGGCTAAAATTTCATCCTTTATGCTGTTAGGGATAGTCGTTTTGCTCACGCTTGAAAATTATAGTCGCCGTAAGCAGAAAATTTTTCAGCGTAGCGGGGCAACCCATACTGAGCTGCGTTTTGTGTTGCAGGGTTGGAAAAAGTGGGGCGCATTAACCTTTTCATGGACCTTGCTCTGCTTGGCTTTTATATTGCCGCTGTTTACGCTCTTCTATTACGCACTGAATTATTTCAGTGAATCATTAACGGCAAAGTTATGGCAATACACGTTAAATAGTTTCTGGCTGGCCATTATTGTTGCCTGCCTGGCGCTGTTGATTGCGTTAATTGTTAATTTTTATCAGCGCTTATCACCGGGCATCTGGGCAAAAAGCAGCATACGTTTATCATCTCTCGGTTATGCACTGCCCGGCACTGTGGTGGCGATTGGCGTGCTTATTCCGTTTACCAATATTGATTTATGGTTAAACAATTTGCTTCTTGAAAGCGGTTTTACCGGTGTCGGTTTGCTCTTTTCCGGCTCACTGTTTATTTTAGTGATCGGATATTTAGTGCGTTTTAGCGCCATTGCCGTCGGCAGTATTGATAGCAGTCTGGAGCAGGTTTCGCCGTCATTAGATTTAGCTTCGCGCTCACTGGGGCAAAATGCCCTGCAAACGATTCGCCGTGTTAATCTGCCTTTGATTAAAAAAGGGATGCTGACTGCCTTTATTTTAGTCTTTATCGAAGCGATGAAAGAGTTGCCTACCGCATTGATATTGCGGCCATTTAATTTTGAAACATTAGCAACTTACGTGTATCAGTTTGTTTCAGATGAGATGATAGAATACGCGGCGCTACCTGCATTATTGATTGTATTAATGGGCTTATTGCCGTTTATTATTGTTAACCGTTTATTGGAGAAAGCCACATAATGAGTGCCTTAATTATTAATGAATTAAGTTGTTTTTATCAAGACAATCAAGTGCTTGATTCACTTGATTTGGAACTTGGCAAGAATGAAATTATCTGTTTGTTAGGAGAGAGCGGCTGCGGTAAAACAACGCTTTTAAAAGCGGTTGCCGGCCTGCAAGCTAAGCTTTCAGGCGAAATTAAAATTAACGGCAGAGCGGTTTATAATAATCAACTCAATGTTGCGCCAGAGAAACGTCAAGTGGGTTTTATTTTTCAGGATTATGCGCTTTTCCCGCACCTTAATGTTTTTGAAAATGTGGCATTTTCACTTTATCCACTGCCTAAAACGGAGCAAAAAAAACGTGTTGATGCAGTGCTCTCGCTGGTGCAACTCAGTGATTATGCGCAGCGTTTTCCGCATCAGTTATCTGGCGGGCAGCAGCAGCGTATTGCCATTGCACGTGCTCTGGCTTATCAGCCTGAATTGATGTTACTGGATGAGCCTTTTTCTAACTTAGATCATCACGTGCGTTTCCAGCTGATTTATGAGATCCGGGCGTTGCTCAAGGCAAGTTCCATGAGCGCACTGTTTGTCACCCATTCAAAGGAGGAGGGGTTTGCTTTTGCAGATAAAATAGCCCTGATGCAGGCGGGTAAAATAGTACAAATAGGTAGTGCACAAAATTTATATAGCCACCCTGACTCACAGTATGTTGCCGACTTTATGGGGGCGAGTAATTACCTGAAAGTGCAGGTACACGATAGATACAGTTATCAATCGGATCTGGGGGTATTAACCAGCAATACCCTTATTGAATTTAGCCAGGGAGCTGAATTAAATCTGTTATTACGCCCGGAGCAGATAGCGATAGAAGCATCACTGGACGGTATTGGCGTGGTTAAGCAGATCGATTTTTTAGGTGCATATCAGGAAATTACAGTAAGTTATAATGGCAATGATTACTGCATAAAACAGAGCACTCACCTTGGTGAATGCTTGGGGTTTAAAGTTGCTGATAAGGTCACCTTGCGCGTATTAAGTCATGATTTTGTGGTCTTTACATCGTAAAAGAAGGGCACTATGGCCCTAATCTCTGTCCGGACTCAATTCTCTGATTAAATTGGCTTTTAAATTGGCTTCCTGTTGCTCGGTTAAGGCGTTTCCTTCCATCGTTGAGACAATAAACAGATCCTCAGCACGCTCACCAATAGTGGTGATTTTAGCGGTATCAAGCATCAATCCACTGCAACGGAACACTTCACCAATATCGGCGAGAATACCCGGCGCATCAAATGCGACCACTTCAATCTGGGTGCGTTTACGGCGTGTTGGCAGAAAGGTGATTTCCGGATCAAATTTAAACTGCCGTTTAACACGTGGTAAGCGGCTTGGCAGCATATTCACTTTTTCGGGGGCCAACAGCGCCATTTCAATCGCTTGTTTTAAACGCTGAATTTTATCGGGATCGATATGTTCGCCATCTTGCTCTAACACAGTGAAGGTACTGAGGGTGAAATCATCACGACTGGAGAGGATTTTAGCATCGTGGACGCTGAGCTTCTTATTATCAATTTCAGTGATCACGGATGAAAACAGTGCCGGCATATCTTTGTGATAAACAAAAATCTCAGTCGCCCCCCGTTCATTCTGATCGCTGATTAAAATCATCGGCTGACTATGATCTTGATGCTGCAGTAAGTTAATTGTGTGCCAAGCTATCTGTGCTGAGTTATAACGGAAAAAATAGTTAAGTTTAAATCGTTTCCACAGCTGCTTGACTTGTTGCTCATTAATACCTTGCACTTGCAATGCTGCTAACGCTTTACGTTGACGGTCGCGGATCCTGTCACGAATATCCGGTGGATTTTCCAGTCCTCGGCGTAACATCTTTAAGGTGCTGTAATAGAGATCACGTAGCAGGGTGCCTTTCCAACTGTTCCAAGCCTCTTCATTGGTTGCACAAATATCGGCAACAGTTAAACAATAAAGGAAATTGAGGTGTTTTTCATCACGCACTAAGCGCGCAAATTCCATTATCACCCGAGGATCGCTGATATCACGGCGCTGCGCTGTGACTGACATGATCAGGTGATATTTGACTAACCAGGCGACAAATTTACATTCATGACGGCTTAAATTGTGTAGTTCACAAAATGCCACTGCATCAACGGCTCCTAGCGAAGAGTGATCACCTTTTTGCCCTTTGGCAATATCGTGGAAAATAGCCGCCAAGAAGAGCAGCTCAGGTTTTTCTAAATAGCGGTAAATTTCGTGGGCAAGCGGGTGCTCTTTTTTTGTATTGGGGTAGTTGTAAATATTTTCAGTGAGCTTATGTGTATGCTCATCAACGGTATAGGCATGGAACAGATCGAATTGCATTTGTCCGACAATACGGCTCCATTGCGGAATATAAGCGCCTAATACGCCATATTCATGCATTAAAGTAAAGGCAAGTCCCATCCCTCTGGGATGTTTGATAATAGTTAAAAACAGATCGCGACATTCGGGGATATTCTGTAACCAGTGGGTTAAACCGCGTCGTGCTTCGCGTAATTCGCGCAGGGTGGCAGAGTAGATCCCTTTGATGCGGGGATCATTAGCGATATGCAGAAACAGCTGCAACATTGCTTCGGGCTGATCACTAAAAAGAGAGTTCTTTTTCAGTTCGATCATATTCTCGCGCAGCTGAAAATTGGCATCGATACTTTCAATGTTTTTAGCAATATTACCCAGAATGGCTTCATCAAAATACTGCAGCAGCATTTCATTGAGCTCTTTCACGCGGTGAATCGTTTGGTAAAACGCCTTCATCATCTGTTCAACAGCTTGATTACCTTGACCGCTATAATCTAACAACTGTGCCACTTCATTTTGGAAATCAAATAAAAGACGGTTATCCGGACGGTTAGTGACGGTATGCAGCGCAAAGCGTATTGTCCAAAGCTGTTTTTGGCAATCCGCTAACTCTCTATATTCCGCTTGGGTAATATAGTTGTAACTGGTCAGCTCCAATAAACTGTGTGCGCCAAAGTGACGTTTAGAAATCCAGGCGATGGTTTGAATATCACGCAACCCTCCGGAGCCATTTTTAAGATCCGGCTCAAGACTATAACCATCGCCGCGGCATTGCCGATGGCGGCTAAGCTGTTCTTCACGTTTGACCATGAAAAATTGGTCCGAGGGCCAGAAAGTGTCGGATTCAACCAGTTCGATAAGTTTTGCAAAGGTCTCTGGATTACCGGCAAGATAACGCGCTTCAATCATGCTGGTGGCAACCGTGATATCGGCATTACCTTGTTCAAGGCAGTCGTGCAGGCTGCGCACACTGTTACCAATATCGAGTTTAAGATCCCAGAGCAGAGTGATAAAAGCGCTGATATTCTGTTCATCTTGGGGAGTGATATCCTGCTGGTAGAGGATCAAAATATCGATATCTGATTTCGGGTGTAACTCACCCCGTCCGTATCCGCCAACCGCAATCAGGCTCAGTTGCGCACTTCTATTAAGCTCAAAGTGTTCCCATAAACGTGCTAAAAGCTGATCCATATAGCGCGCGCGGCAATTTACTATTTCAGTAATCGGCTGTTTTGCTTTGAAATTTTCAATTTGCCATTGCTGAAACTGCAGCAATTCTTTTTTGAGAAAAGGGAGGGTGAGATTAACTTCTGGAATATTAATCGGAGAGAGTGTTACAAAATCCATATTCACCTCAGAGAAGCTTGTCGATTGTTATGGGATTAATCCCCTATTTTTTAATAGGGGAAATAGGGTTATTAATCGTGATTAATAATACGTGGGATTGTCTCTTCCGGGCGCAGCGTTAAAATCTCAACACCATTCTCAGTTACTAATAAAGTATGCTCCCATTGCGCAGAGAGTTTTTTATCTTTGGTGATAACCGTCCAGTCATCGCTAAGAACTTTACACGCTTTTTTACCCGCATTGATCATCGGCTCGATAGTAAAACACTGGCCTACTTTAATCTCTTCACCTGTACCGGCTTTGCCATAATGCAATACTTGCGGCTCTTCATGAAAGCCCTTGCCAATACCGTGACCGCAGTATTCACGTACCACAGAATAATTGTGCTGCTCTGCATGTTTCTGAACGGCTGCGCCAATATCGCCCAAATGGGCACCGGGTTTAACTAAGTTAATGCCTATATATAAACACTCCTGCGCCACACGAGATAAACGCTCTGCCAGAATAGAGCCTTTGCCGACGGTAAACATTTTCGAGGTGTCTCCGTGGTAACCATCTTTGATCACGGTAATATCGATATTGATAATATCACCCTCTTTTAGCGGTTTATCGTTGGGAATTCCGTGGCAAATCACATGATTAACCGAGGTGCAGACAGATTTAGGAAAACCGTGATAATTTAAGGGTGCGGGAATAGCCTGTTGCGTATTAACGATAAAATCATGGCAGCGTTGATCTAGCTCATTGGTGGTCACCCCTTTTTGCACAAAGGGTTCGATCATCGTCAATACATCTGCGGCTAACTTACCTGCGATGTGCATTTTTTCTATCTCTTCCGCCGTTTTAATAATTGCTGCCATCTGTTTATTCTCTATATGCTGATATGAAAATTTAAAGGTAACTATAAAGAATTTATGGCCATGAAGCCAGCGAAGTTAAACCCTTTTATTGCTAGGGGAATGGCCGCACAAGGGAAGTGATTGTTGGAGTTCAGCCCTTGACGGCTGCAGATGATGAGAAACTAACACGCAGTTTTGCAGTTTGAGGGCGTCATGCTCTTTATACCGCTAAAGAAAATAGGTCACGCAGCGCTTGGCCCGCTCAAAACAAGATGCTGGTATTGATTCACATTTATACAACAGCCGGGCTAGTAGCAGATTATTATCACAACTGCTTTATTCGCGATTATGACTGATTGCCACACGATTTCGACCCTCTGATTTTGCTTTATACAAAGCAGTATCGACACGGCTAATGAGCTTAGCCAGAGGCTCATTAGCCTGGCATTGTGCAACCCCAAAACTTGCACTAAGCTGTTTGACGGGTTGAAAATCTTGCTGGTTAATTACGCCGCGTAATTTTTCTGCTATAACCGCAGCGCCAGTTACGTCCGTGGCAGTTAAAATGAGCAAAAACTCTTCGCCGCCCCAACGACCCGTATAGTCTATTTCCCTGGTGTTTTTAACCAGGCATTGAGCCGTTTCAGTTAAAACGTGATCGCCGATTTGGTGCCCGTAAGTATCATTAACCTGTTTAAAATGATCTAAATCTAATAAAACAACTGAAAAAACCTGCTGGTAGCGGTTAAAACGTGCCATCTCAGCTTCAAGTATTTGATCAATTTTACGTCGATTATATAATTGCGTCAGTGCATCGGTAATGGATAAAATTTCTATCTCTTTGCGGGAGGTAATGTCTTGTGATATTTCGGTATAACCAATAATAGTCCCATCAATATCAAATTGCGGAGTGATAACCATACTGCACCAATAATCATTACCCGATTTTTTACGGTTGCGAATTTCACCTCGCCAAACCTGCCCATTTTTAATCGTACGCCAAAGATTTTCATAAACTTCCTTCTCTGTCTCCGGGTGTTTTATCAATGCATGCGTTTTCCCTTGCAGCTCGCCAAAATTGTAACCTGTCACAGTGCAAAATGCCTGACTGGCTCTAGTTATTATGCCATTGCGGTCGGTGGCGCTGGACATTATATTATTATCAAGTACTTGATTGCTTCGCTGCAGATCATCTAATGTTTCGCGTAATTGTGATTGTAAACGAGCGGGAATCATTGCGGCAATCCATGATAGAGGAAAAGAAACAACAATGACGATGACTGCGATTATTAATGCAGTAAAAACATTATGAGAGGTTAATTGTGCCAGCATTGCGGTTTTTGGCTGCATGATAACTTGAAGTTTTTCATCATTATTAAATTGCTGAGCAACGCTAAACTTATAAAAGTTATCTATTTTGCTGTTCGAGTCCAGTAGTATTTTGCGGCCATTAGCGGGAAAGAGATCCAGAAAATTGCGTTTACCCGTCAGGTAACGACTCCAGGAATATTGTTCATTGGGATGGTAAATAAACTCCCCGTCTCCATCAATAATCATAATATCAAAATCAGCAGAGCGGGTTAACGCTCGAATTAAAGGTGTCGCTTCGATATTAACAATAACTATCCCGGAAAATTTATTATCTTGAAAGACGGGAGTGGCGACCCTAAATGTTGGCCGTAGCGGTTGTTCAAACTTTTCCCCTTCGAGGTTTAAGTCTAGATGCGAATGCCAGAACTGCCTGGGTCTTAGCTGTGCGGACTCGCTAAAATAATAACGGGAATGTTTATCTTGCAGCTCATCTGCA
>NZ_JBLIEK010000071.1:0-19414 GCF_047632995.1 Psychromonas sp. | reverse complement strand
CATTTAAAGAAGAAGGCACTCTGGCTGCCGCGTTAATGACCATTGGTGGTGCCTCTGCCTTTGCATTGATGATACCTGTTTTATCAGGTTTCATTGCCTTTTCGATTGCTGACCGACCAGGTCTTGCACCCGGTTTAATTGGCGGTATGTTGGCAAGTTCAACGGGTGCTGGTTTCCTTGGCGGTATTATCGCGGGTTTCCTAGCGGGTTACGCAGCTAAATTTATTGCCGAAAAAGTTAGCCTGCCCGCTTCAATGGAAGCACTTAAACCAATCTTAATTATTCCATTAGTTGCCAGCTTAGTAACGGGTTTAGTAATGATTTACGTTGTTGGTGGTCCGGTTTCTGCAATTATGGCAGGCCTTACTGAATTCCTTGCGAATATGGGCTCAGCAAACGCCGTATTACTCGGTACACTACTTGGCGCAATGATGTGTTTCGACCTAGGTGGTCCGGTTAATAAAACAGCTTACACCTTTGGTGTTGGTCTATT
Source organism: Psychromonas sp. (assembly GCF_047632995.1). Taxonomy (GTDB): domain Bacteria; phylum Pseudomonadota; class Gammaproteobacteria; order Enterobacterales; family Psychromonadaceae; genus Psychromonas. The sequence goes on along the minus strand of NZ_JBLIEK010000071.1, from coordinate 18,921 downwards.
AGCATCACAAACTTACGCGCCAATGGCGGCTATTATGGCAGCAGGTATGGTACCGGCACTGGGTATGGGGCTGGCTACATTTTTAGCTAAATCTAAATTTATTGACAGTGAAGCGGAAGCGGGTAAAGCATCCTTTGTATTAGGTCTTTGCTTTATCTCTGAAGGTGCGATTCCTTTTGCAGCAAAAGATCCGATGCGTGTGATCCCTTGTTGTATGGCTGGAGGGGCATTAACGGGTGCACTTTCTATGCTCTTCGGTGCAAAACTTCTCGCGCCACACGGTGGACTTTTTGTACTAATGATTCCTGGTGCGATCAGCCCTGTCGCTATGTATTTAGTCGCAATCGCCGCAGGCACAGCAGTAACCGGCTTTAGCTACGCTTTCCTTAAGAAAAGCGATAAACAGCTACTAGCAGCAGCTTAATATAAAGTCGTAAAGTAATACAAAAAGGGCTATCTGTACTAGATAGCCCTTTTTTAGCCAAAGAACCACCAGCATAAACAGCCCGATCTCAGATCAGTTTAACTTCCCCAAAAGCAGCAGCAGTTCAAACAGTGCAATCCCAAGAAAAACCAAGGACAGTGACTGCCAGAACTTGATCGGATTACGTTCCATTAACGAAAACGATTCTCTCTCTTTAATCAAATTCTTATTCGGTGTATAGAGATCCGTTATAAATTCGCTCATTGCGCCGTAACGTTTAGCCAAAACAGGATGACTCGCTTTTTTTAATGCCGCATCAATCCACTCCGGAATATCTGCACGAAACTGCTGAATTGAGCGATATTTCCAGCTGTTATGCCTTGCCCTGCGCAGTGAGCTGTTGCTGCTTTGATAGGGTAATTCACCGCAAAGCAGTTCATAGCTGATAACAGCAATGGAAAAGAGATCCGCTAAAAAGCAAGCTTGCCCGTCGTTTAAGTACTCAGGTGCAATATAATCAGCAGCGCCCAAAGGCTCATCTGAAGTTGGAGCAGGGAAAATCTCATCCAGCCCGTCAATTTTCACTGTGCCAAAATCAATCAGAGTGATCGCGCGGTTTTCTGAAACCATAATATTTTCTGGTTTCAGATCGCGGTGCACCATGCCAGCGCGCTGCAAGACACGTACCGCTGCGACTATATTTTTAATAATCTCACGCGTATGCTCTAATGAAGGATGAGGGTTATCATAGATCCACTGGCGCAACGTGATCCCATCAATATATTCACAAATATGATATAAAAAAGGGGAGCTTTCCGATTTTGGAAAAATAGTCATGATATGCGAATTATTTATTATCTGACCGACCCATTGCTCTTTTGCAAAGCCATCAAGATAAACCAGATCATCGGCAAAATTGAGTGAGGGTATTTTTAATACGCGCTGTTTCTGGCTGCTTTTTTCGCGTGCCAGATAGAGATGGCTGCGCGCCCCCTGATGAATTACCCTCTCTATCTGAAAATCATCAATCTCATTGCCAGCGCGCATCGCCGGCGGAATGGTTAATGCGGTGAGCTTGTTAAAAAGCTCACCGATATCAGAGATAGGCAGCGCTTTTACCTGAACTATCAGGCAACTTAAGTTGTCCTTGCTGCCTTTCTGTGATGCATAGCTGCTGATGCTTTTTGTTAACTTTTCAAATTCACTAATGGTAGCGGTGTCTGTTTTGATGCTGGAAAGATATTCGCTTAATATTTTGCCGGGAATATAATCATGAACACCATCGCTGGAAAGTAGAAAAATATCACCAACGAGCACTGCCATACTTTGATAATCAATTTCCAGATGCGAGTCCATACCCAATGCGCGGGTCAAAACGCTGTTTTTTCCCGATCCATTGCGCGCATGATCCTTAGTCATCAGATCTAAACTGCCATTCCGGTAACGATAAATACGCGTATCGCCGACATGAAAAATATGCGCGGTAGTGGATTTAAAAACAATCCCGCTGAAGGTGGTAATGAAACCGTTATGGCGCGGCTCATCTTTACTGCTGTGCTGATAAAGCCAGTTATTGAGCGAGTTTAATACTTTACTTGCGGATACTTTAACACTCCAACTTTCTGGCGTGCCATAGTAATCATTGATAAATTGAGTGACGCTGGTTTGGCTGGCCTGTTGCCCATTGCTGCTGCAGCTCACTCCATCGGCAATACAGGCAACCATCCCTTTATACATTTTCTCTGAATGAGAGTTCGGCAGTTTAGCGGCAAAAGCATCCTGATTTATCTCCCGCCTGCCCGCAGCAGAATATCCGCCAATGCACAGTTCAACCTGACTCTTTTTTTTGCCATCAACACGCGCATCCAGAGTTTTCATATTGCCTCTTATTTTTTTCTAATTAGTGGCTGCCCACATCAATTAAAGTCACGCTGCCATCCTGGTTCACTTCAGCTATCTGCCCCTGCGGCTCAACCATAAAGAGTAAGGTGACAAGACCCACAAATGCAGTTACTGCAATCACATAGAAAAAGGTTTGGTAATCAACAAAAGATAACACGGTTAAATAAACCACCGCGCCAACATTACCATAAGCCCCGGTCATACCGGCAATCTGTCCGGTCATGCGACGCTTGATTAAAGGTACAGTTGCAAATACCGCCCCTTCTCCCGCCTGCACAAAGAAAGAGCAGAGCATAGCCGCACCGACCGCTACCCAAAGCGTCCAGCTGCCATCTATCTGTGCCATCAGCAGGTAACCGAGCGCAAGACCGGCAGTGAGAATAATCAACGTTGATTTACGACCGCACTTGTCAGAAACCCAGCCCCCACCCGGACGAGAGACTAAGTTCATAAAGGCGTAGGCGGATGCAACCATACCGGCAACCACAGGCGTTAGCTCAAAAGTTTCGGAGAAAAAAAGCGGCAGCATGGAGACCACCGCCAGTTCTGAACCAAAGGTTGCAAAATACAGTACATTTAAAACCGCCACCTGTTTAAATTTATATTGGTGAATCTCTGCAACCGGCGTCGTAAAGATCGATTTATTGACCTTCCAAACCTGCGACCATTCATATAAGTACAGTGTCACCAGACCAGCATAAAGCGAATAGGTGACATTCGCTGAAATCATATCAATATTAGTCGGTGAGAGTTTCCATGCAAGCAGGGCAAGCGCTGCATACATAGGAATTTTCATCAGCAAGAGAAGAAAGAAATCCCCTTTCGATGTCACTTCCATTGCTGTTAAATTTTCCGGCTTGAAGTAAGTTGACCCTTTCGGTGTATCGCTAATATTGGCATAAAAGATAAAGGAGAAAAGCAGGCTAAGCACACCCGTTGCCGCCATCGCATAACGCCATCCATCTTCCCCCCCAAAAATCAGTGCCACTGTGGGCAGAGTAAAAGCGGCGGCCGCGCTGCCAAAATTCCCCCAACCTCCGTAGATACCTTCCGCTGTGCCTAACTCGTTATGCGGAAACCACTCGGACACAAGACGAATACCGATAACAAAACCCGCTCCGACAAACCCCAATGCAAAGCGGGCAATCGCCGCTTGCAGAAACGTCTCTGAAAAAGCAAAAGCAAAACAGGGAATGGCGCAGATAGCGAGCAGCGCAGAATAAACAACGCGCGGTCCGTATCTGTCGGTCAATGAACCGACAATAACACGGGCTGGAATAGTGATCGCCACATTCAGGATCAGCAGCGTTTTTATCTCCTCAGTGGTCAGTCCCAGCGATTCCTTAACAGCGAGCAGCAGCGGGGCAAAGTTAAACCACACAGCAAAGGTGATGAAAAATGCCATCCAGCTAAGATGCAAGGTTTTCATCTTTCCCTGAAAAGAAAAAATATTAAATGAACTTTGACTCATAATAAGATCCTTTGTAATTGAAAAACAGCCCCAAAAGAGGCTGGATATTTTTATTTTTCGTGCACATTAACAGGCAGCTTTAAGCTGAACTAGGGCGTTCACCATGCGCACCTGATAGGCTTTTAATGCATGGTCGGGCGACTCTAAACACTCCCCAGTCAATAGATCAAAGTGCTGTTTATAGAGAGGCGAAGAGACATAGGTTTTCCCCTGTATCGAGCCCATAATGCCGCGTGAAATAACATTGGCCTGGCCAATCGGATCAAAATTTGCGACCGCATAAAGCGTTTCGCTGCGCAGACAGTAAAAGATCGCCACCTGCTCCTCTTTAAACTGTACGCACGTTCCCGCATTGGGGGTCAAGTCGTGTTCGGCACAGATAGCTATCCATTCATTATTTGATTTCGTTTTCATTTTGTTCTCCGCCACTTATGTTAATTCAATAATTTCTATCGGTTTATCTGCCACTTGGCTCAGTGGAAAACGTTGTTCGCGGGCAGTGATAAAGGCAAGGCTCTTATCGACCGCGTCACTGTTGGCAAAATGTTTAAAGCGTTTTAATTTTTCAGGATTTTCAATGGTAGTTTTCCATTCACATTGATAATTTTTAATATTGGCAGCCATCTCAGCTTCCAGCTCAGCTGCAATATTTAGCTTGTCATCAATAATCACTTCTTTGAGATAATCAAGGCCGCCTTCAAGGTTTTCCAACCAGACAGAGGTGCGCTGCAGGCGATCGGCGGTGCGGATATAAAACATCAGGAAACGGTCGGTGTATTTTTGCAGCATCTCATCCGTTAAATCCACAGCAAAAAGATCGCCATGGCGCGGACGCATACCGCCGTTACCACAAACATACATATTCCAGCCTTTATCGGTGGCGATAAGACCGATATCTTTAGTCTGAGCTTCGGCACATTCACGCGTACAGCCGGAGACGCCAAATTTTATTTTATGCGGTGAACGCAGCCCTTTGTAACGGTTTTCTATGTCGATAGCGAAAGCGACGCTGTCTTTCAAACCATAACGGCACCATGTACTGCCGACACAAGATTTCACCGTACGCAGGGATTTACCGTAAGCGTGGCCAGTTTCAAAGCCAGCATCGATCAGTTTTTTCCAGATAAGCGGCAGTTCATGCAGCTGTGCGCCGAACATGTCGACCCGTTGTCCACCGGTCAATTTTGTATAAAGATCAAACTCTTTGGCCACTTGCCCGAGTACAATCAGTTTATCCGGCGTGATTTCCCCCCCCGCAATACGTGGCACCACAGAGTAGGTGCCATCTTTTTGCATATTGCCCAGGTAGATATCATTGGTGTCTTGCAGTTCGATATGCGCGTCTGCAAGCACATAATCGTTCCAATAAGAGGCTAAAATAGAGCCGATTGCAGGTTTACAAATTTCACAACCTAAGCCAGTTCCGCAACTATCTAGCATCTGATCAAAGGTTTTTATTTTTTTAACGCGGATAATATCGACTAACTCGTGACGCGCATAAGCAAAATGGTCACAGATATCATTTTTTACTTCAAAACCTAAATTAACGAGTTCACTGTCCAATACCTGCTTGGCCAACGCCGCACAACCGCCGCAGCCTGTTGATACTTTAGTTGACTCTTTAAGCGTCCCCATAGAGGAACAACCCGCAGCTACCGCCTCTTTGATGTCACCTTTTGTGACATCAAAGCAGGAACAGATAGCGGCGCTATCTGGCAGAGCCGCAACGCCTAAACCAGCAGCCTGCTGATCGCCCGCACTGGGAAGAATAAGCACAGCAGGATTGTCAGGTAAGTCCATATCATTAAGCATTAACTGCAGCAGGGTACCGTATGCTTCAACATCGCCCACCAGCACAGCGCCAACGACTTTTTTACCATCAGCGGAAACCGTTAAACGTTTATAAACCTGCTCAATTTCATCATTGTAGGTGTATGATTGGGCGCCCGGCGTAGTGCCGTGCACTTCGCCAATACTGGCTACATCAACTCCGAGCAGTTTTAACTTGGTACTCATATCGGCGCCGGTAAAGGCGAGTTTAAGATCGCCCTTAATATGCGCCGCTGCCACTTTAGCCATTTGATAGCCAGGTGCCACCAAACCAAAAATAAAGTTTTCCCATAATGCACATTCGCCAATGGCATAAACATCGGCAACGCTGGTTTGACAATGGTTATCGATCACAATACCGCCGCGCGCCCCAATGGTAAGACCTGATGAGCGAGCTAACTCATCTTGAGGGCGAATACCGGCTGAAAAAATAATGGTATCTGTTTCTAAAAAGCTGCCGTCTGCAAAGTTCATGCGGTAACGGCAGAATTCACCTGCCACAATTTCGCTGGTGGCTTTTTCGGTATGAACCTTCACCCCTAAATCTTCAATTTTACGACGTAATAGCGCGCCGCCGCCTTCGTCTAACTGCACCGCCATTAAGCGCGGCGCAAATTCAACAATATGTGTCTCTAATCCAAGATTGACTAAGGCGTTACCCGCTTCCAGCCCAAGCAATCCGCCGCCGACCACCACCCCGACTTTGCTCTCTTTTCCTGATTCGGTGATCGCTTCAAGATCATCAATTGTACGGTAGACATGACAATGTTCCTGATCGTTACCCGGAATTGGCGGTACAAATGGAAATGATCCCGTCGCCAGTACCAGTTTGTCATAACCTTCAACACGGCCGCTTTGGGTAATAACCTGCTTATTGGCAAAATCTAACTCAACAACTTTATCACTGAGCACAAAACTGATGCCATTTGCCTCATAATAGCTGGCATCCGTTAGCGCTAAATCATCTGCCGTTTTTCCGCTGAAGAAATAACTAAGTTGCACACGATCATAGGCAAGACGTGACTCTTCAGAGAAAGTGACCACCTCATAATCAACGCTATCATCACAGATAAGGGTATCAATAAATTTATGGCCAACCATGCCGTTTCCAACCACAACAATTCGCTGTTTACTCATAAGACTTCCTTAAATTATTTTACTACTTGCATTTGCTAAGCGGTTAATTGGCTTAACTGATCAATAGCGCTATCGACACTGCGCTGCTGCACAAGGGCGACCACTTTGCCGACCATAATCAGCGATGGAGATTTAATTTGATGCAGCACAACCAAGCTGGCAAGTTCGCTAAGCGAGCCGGTGATCACCCGTTGCTCAGGGCAACAGCCGTTTTCAATAAGTGCAACAGGTGTATTTTTGGCAAGGCCGGCTTGCAGCAGCTCTTTTTCAATAAGCGCCGCTTTACTTAGCCCCATATAAAAGACCAAGGTATGGTCCAGCTCAGCTAAGGCGTGCCATTTTATAGCTAACTCTTTTTCTGCATGGCCGGTGATAAAAGTGCAGCCTTGCGCAAGACCGCGATGGGTAAGCGGAATGCCTGCATAACTGCTGCATCCTGCCGCGGCAGTAATACCGGGTACTATCTGTACATCAATACCCTGCTCTTTTAAGAGCAGCATCTCTTCGCCACCACGTCCAAAGACAAACGGATCGCCCCCTTTTAGGCGGCAAACAGTTAAACCTTGTCGTGATTTATCTATTAAAAGCTGGTTAATTTTAGATTGGTTATAACTGTGCGCCCCTTTTATTTTACCGACATAGATGCTTTCTGTGGCGTGAGGAAAAAGCGCGCGAATCTCATGACTGACCAGATTGTCGTAAACAATAACGTCCGCTTGCTCTATCACTCGCAGCGCCTTAAGGGTAAGAAGATCCGGATCACCGGGGCCCGCGCCAACCAATGAAACCATTCCTAACTGAGACCGATTTTTAAGCTTGCTCAACGCGGCATTTTTTGCGCGAATTTGACTTGAACTGAACGTTACCACGGCACTTTTATTCTCTTCAAAAATCATCAACGCCTCCCTGTTCTGTTGTTATCAAACTGTTCTGTTTTTGTTAATAGCCTGTTTGATAACGCTATTGCAAAGGGAGTGCCAATAGCGGATATTTTCTTACCAAAAAAACAATAAACAGATATTATTCAACTAGATAGATAGCTTAATAACTGAACATCTTAAAATTTAACTGTGCTATCAGGCTCCTTTTTGTTGAATAAATGTTATTTTGCAGTGCGTGACGCACCAAGATGCAGCGTAATCACTCGCTTTTACTCTTTTTATGATTTAACAAATCCACAACGTTTTTATTACCTACTCCAAAAAACAGTCTTTAGTAATTGATTTGATTGGATAAAAATAAAATATTGAGATTAAAATCCGTAATTAATAGAACTTGGTGCGCTCTTTGCTCTTCTAATGAAAGGGAAGGAAGGAATATATGAATAAAGAATGATCGATGGCTATAGAGAGGGCGCATGACAATAGAAAAAAGCTTATGGACAAAAACAACCTGTGCGTATTGCGGCGTGGGTTGCGGTGTTGAAGCCAAGGTAAATGCTAAAGGCTTGCTTGATATTCGCGGCGATAAGCGGCACCCTGCCAATTATGGGCGCTTATGCTCAAAAGGATTAGCACTAGGTGAAACCGTCAGCCATGAAGGGCGGCTATTACATCCCAGTGTGGATGGTGTTGATAGCAGTTGGGACAACGCGTTAACTCATCTGGCCACACAATTTTCACAAATAATTAAAGATCATGGCCCTGATGCGATTGCATTTTATGCCTCTGGTCAGTTACTCACTGAAGATTATTATGTCGCCAATAAACTGATGAAAGGCTTTATCGGCAGCGGCAATATAGATACCAACTCGCGCCTGTGCATGTCATCAACCGTGGCTGGACATAAACGCGCTTTTGGCTCTGATACTGTACCGGTCTGTTATCAGGATCTTGAAAAAGCTGAGATGGTGGTCATTACCGGGTCCAATCTCGCTTGGTGTCATCCGGTTTTATTTCAACGTTTAAAGGCCGCCAAAGAGCAGCGTCCAGCGCTGTTTATTGTGGTTATCGATCCGCGTAAAACCGCTACCTGCGCCATCGCCGATCTGCATCTCGCGATTCAACCCGGTGCGGATGTGGCGCTGTTTAATGGTTTACTCGCTTATCTTAGCAATCATAAAAAGATAGATAGTGACTATATAGAAAAATATAGCCAGGGTTTTCAAGCAGCATTAGACAGTGCGTTTAATGACAGTGCTGATTGGGATGCCCTGCTAACCAGATTGGCCGTTAACGAGCAGGACCTAAACACCTTCTACGCTAAATTTGGCGCAACAGAAAAGGTCGTGACCATTTACTCGCAAGGTGTCAACCAGTCATCACAAGGCACAGATAAAGTTAACAGTATTTTAAACTGCCATCTAGCAACTGGGCGCATCGGCAAAGAGGGAATGGGCCCTTTTTCTGTCACCGGTCAGCCCAATGCGATGGGCGGGCGCGAGGTCGGCGGTCTGGCCAACACACTGGCGGCACATATGGATTTCGGCAACCCGGACGAGCAGCGATTAATCAGTGATTTTTGGGGAACAGATAATTTAGCCACCTCCCCCGGCCTGAAAGCGGTCGATCTCTTCGATGCAATTGATAACGGCACAATTAAAGCCGTGTGGATAATGGCCACCAACCCGGTAGTGAGTTTGCCCAACAGCAATAAAACCATAGCCGCATTAAAAAAATGCCCGTTGGTGATAGTCTCTGACTGCATCAAAGATACCGCGACAACACGGCTTGCCAATGTGCTACTGCCTGCACAAGGGTGGAGTGAAAAATCGGGCACCGTGACCAACTCAGAACGGCGCATCTCACGTCAGCGACGAATTTTAGCCAGCCCAGGAGAAGCCAAAGCGGATTGGTGGATTGTCAGTGAAGTTGCCAAACGGATGGGATTTTCCGCCGCATTTAACTATCTTCATGAAGGCGAGGTGTTTGTTGAATATGCAAAAATGACCACGCTGGGCAATGAAGACGGGTTGAGCCGCGATCTTAATTTAATCGGTTTAACGCAATTAGATGCGCAGGGATACAGCCAGCTGAACCCGCAGCAATGGCCAGTAACTGCTGTGCAGCAGACCCTTACCCATCAACGAATGTTTGCCGATAATCTTTTTTTTACGACGAGTAAAAAGGCGCAGTTTATTGCGGTTTCCCACCAAAAGCCCCAGCAAGCCTGCGATCAGCACTATCCACTGGAGCTTAACAGTGGACGTGTTCGCGATCACTGGCACACTATGACTCGAACCGGACTTTCCAGCCGACTCGGGGCCCATATAGCAGAGCCATTTGTCTCTATTCACCCTGATGACGCGCACAAAAAACAGCTGCTTGACGGTGATTTAGCGGAAATAGCGAGCCACAGCGGTACTGTTTTAGTGAGAACAGATATCTGTGACCAAGTTAAACGTGGACAGCTGTTTATGCCTATTCACTGGAATCAAACCACAGCCAGTAAAGCCAGTGTTTGTAGTTTAATTAAAGGCGATACCGACAGCCATTCCGGCCAGCCTGAATTTAAATCGACGCCAGTCAAATTAGTCAAATGGCCCTATCACAGTGAGGCACAGTTTGTGAGTCGCCACCTAGTTGATGTTGCGCAGTTTGCTTACTGGGTAAAACAAAAAATCACTGATGGTTACCTGTACCGCATTGCCGATAAGATGTCGCCGCTGGCATTAAAGGATAAATTAGCAGGCTTAATCGCACAAAGTGAAGGTAAGGAGATCAATTATTCGAGCTGCGCTGACGGCGATAAACCGCTCTACCGCTATGCCAATATCCAAGCGCAGAAAGTCGTCTATGCCTATATAGTGGCGCACAACTTACAAAATCATCCCTTAGATTGGCTACAAGGTTTATTAAATATCAGTGCCGATATCACTATCGAACGATCCATTATATCGGGGATAATAGAGGGGCAATTAGCACAGGGTAAAATAATCTGTGCGTGTAAACTGCTTGGTATAAACAGCATCAATGAGGCAATACAGGAGAATAAATTAGTCTCTTCAGCAGCGATTGGCAAATGCACGGGCGCAGGTACAGGTTGTGGCAGTTGTCTACCCGATCTTGATGATCTGTTAGCCGATTATTACCGTTAATGGCTCTATCTAATAATCAGTTATGAGTTAGACGATTAGGATATTTCCGGTTTAAGAGGGATTAGCATGATAATGGCAACATAGTTAAAAGGAGTCGCTATGTTTGTCCGTAAATTAATTATTGCAGCCGTTTTGCTGTGCATACTGTTATCACTGCTGAGCAGTGGCTTACTTTCAGCCGCACTGAATTTATGCGCGTTTACTTTGCTGATTATCTATCTCTTTAAACGGCAGCGCAGTAAACAAGAATAAACGTCAAAACAGAAGAACAGGCTGCTGTTACTCCAATTTTGAACGATACAGCTGCACCTTATCGTGCTGGGATTTTGCATGATACATGGCGATATCGGCTTTGCGTATCAATTCGTCAGCACTATCACCATCTTGCGGGTATAGACTGATACCAAGGCTGCCTGTAACTGCAATCTCATTGCCATCATAAACACAAGTAGTATCGACTGCAGCCAAAATTCGCTGCGCAAGCGCCAGCGCTTCGATATCATTCTCGGCTGCAATTTGAAACACAAACTCGTCACCGCCAAATCGCGATACGTGGTCATTTTTGCGCAGTACCTCGGTCAATTTCTGCGCCACATGGATCAATACCGTATCGCCAGCATGATGACCAAAGCGATCATTGACCTGTTTAAAGCGATTTAGATCCATTAACATCATGGCGAAGCCACGATCTGTTTGCAGCTCCATCTGAGTCGCCACTCTCTCCATCAAGGCGTTACGGTTTGGTAATTTTGTTAGACTGTCATGGTAGGCCATAAATTCGATGCGTTGCTTTGATTCATGCTGCTCTGTAATATTGGTTAGCGCGCCGACGAACCGGCCGATATGACCATCGGGTTCACGAATAGCCTCACCACTGGCAGCAACCCACAGATAACCTCCAGTCTTAACCTGCATTCTAAATTTTAGTTTAAAGGGGCTGTGGTCTTGCAAATGGCTTTTAATCGCGCTGCGGGTGTATTCCTGATCCTGAGGATGAATGCGCTCCAAAAATGGCATATTTCGATAATTATTCTTATCCCCTTCACTTACAAAATCGAGCATTTCCAGTACACGGTCATTCCACTCCACCACATTATGATCAAGATCCCAAGTCCACACGCCATCATTGGCAACATTAGCAACAACTTCAAGTCGCTCCGCCAAGCTTCGCGCCTTATGCTCTTGTGCTTGCGCCTTACGTTCACATGCTCGAGCAGAGTCCGTTAACGCCTCTCGCTGCATATAGACTGAAATGAGTACTACGTAGTAATAAAACATATTATAGGCAGCTTGATCCATCTCGGTGGTCAGGCGGTCAACAATAGTAAGTACGCCCCACTTACAACCTTCGGGAGTGATTGGTATTAACGTCACATAATACAGATCAGCTGAATCATCCTGCGCAGCATGTAGCGGCGGAAATTGCTCGGCATTCACTTGCGTATTTAGATAAGAGTCAAAAACAGAGGTGTCATAGTTATCACCAATAAAATCCACTAGCGTCAACAACTCTTTATCTGCTAACTGTTCAGAATCTTGTTGCCATTGGGCTAAGCAGACCCATTTTAAAAATGGCCCCCATAATTTGGAGAGTTCAATCATCCAGAGATAATCACGCTTACCTAAGGCCAAGCCTAATTCGCTGCTATCTTGCATATGGCTTGCAATACTTGCGGCTACGGGCTCAGCAACATGGTCATCATGCAGCGATTCCTCAGATCCACAACTTTGACGGATCACCAAACGAGGTTCGATCAGTTGCCGTTCAGTGATCAAGGGCTCACCGGCTAATCGTGCCTGTAGGCGATCAAGTACCTGAGTAACCATACGATCCAATCCCTGATCAATGCTCGTCAGTGGCGGTATACTCGTTTGGTCAAGAGGATTATTATCAATTCCAATAAGTGCCAGCTGCTCAGGGATTGCTATCCCATTTTTATGCATTGAGCGAGTCATACCGATTGCTATCATATCGGAACCACAAATCAACGCCGTGCATTCACAATTCCGCGCAAAGAAAAGCTCACTTGCTTCTATCCCTCCCGGAATACCCGGATCAGTTAGATCGAACAGCCATTGATCATTATAAGCCATCCCCTTGGTACGATAGCAATTGAGTAATGCTTCATAGCGCAACCTGAAATCGCTAATAAATAAAGTGCCTGCAAAACCTATTTTTCGATGCCCTAATCCATAAAGGTGGTCAAACGCCTGCTCAACAGTTGTAGTCTGATTGCTGACTACCGACTCCACCTCTAACGGAAAATACTCTTCAGTGGCAGAAACAACGGGAATATTACGCGCTAACATCTGTTTCACGAATGCGGGTGAGACAACATCAACAACAATATAAGCCGCATCTATGTAATCGAGTGCTAATGGCATCTCATATTCAGATGAGTCATGGCTCATGATAACAATCAAGTCCATTTGACGCTGTGCACACTGTTTTCTTAATTGAGCACACAATGTACTAAGGTAATAACCACCGAGACTCGGACTAAAAAAACCTATTGTCGGTCTATTCTTATTAATCCCCATAATATGATGACTCTCTCGCAGCTATGCAGTGATTTTCTGATGGAAAATAAACCAATGATAACTATAACGAGGTTTATATCAATAGATTATTTTCCTTGTGGATAAGAAAAATAAGAGCAATTTCATGATTTTATAAAAAATTAACTTTAACAAAGGATTGCTGATCGCCAATCAGTTTGGCTGCCAAAACGTACGCATATTGACGCGCCATATGAGTCAAATAATTGAGTTAATAAATAGATGCGCTAGCAGCGTTTATCGGGAGTCACAGCCTAATAAAGAGAAGAGAAAGCGGGTAGAAACACTATTGCGTCAAGGCTGGGGTTGGTAAAATGGGCGAACAACGCGATTTCTGCTCTAATTTTTCCCGATAGAGTTGCGCCTTATCGTGCTGGGATTTAGCATGATACATGGCGATATCTGCTTTGCGTATCAATTCTTCAACACAATCTCCATGGTGCGGGTATAGACTGATACCAAGGCTGCCTGTCACTGTAATCTCATCCCCATCATAAACACAAACACTATCGACTGCGGCCAAAATTCGCTGCGCAATCGCCAGCGCTTCGATATCACTCTCTGCTGCAATTTGAAACACAAACTCGTCTCCGCCAAATCGTGATACGTGGTCATGTTTACGCAGTACCTCGGTCAATTTTTCTGCCACATGGATTAATACAGTATCGCCAGCGTGATGACCAAAGCGATCATTGACCTGTTTAAAGCGATTTAGATCCATTAACATTATGGCAAACCCCTCTGTTTGCAGCTGCATCTGATTGGCAACTCTTTCCGTCAAGGCGATCCGGTTTGGTAACTTTGTCAGGCTGTCATGATAAGCCATAAATTTGATGCGCTGCTTTGATTTATACTGATCAGTGATATCGGTCAGCGCTCCGACGAACCTGCCGATGTGGCCATCGGGTTCGCGAATAGCTTCACCACTGGCAGCAACCCACAGATAATCCCCCTGCTTATCCTGTATCCTAAATTTTAGTTTAAAGGGAGCGTGGTCTTCCAAATGGCTTTTAATCGCACTGCGGATATAGTCCTGATCCTGAGGATGAATGCGTTCCAAAAAAAGCATATGGCGATAGTGTAATTTATCCTCTTCAGTGATAAATCCGAGCATTTCCAGTAAGCGGTTATTCCACTCAATGACGTTATGATCCAGGTTCCAAGTCCAAATGCCATCATTTGATGCGTTGGCAACGACTTCAAGTCGTTCTGCTAAATTTAACGCATTTCGTTCGCGCGCACGAATACATTCAGTTAATGCCTCTCGCTGCATAAATACAGAGGTGAGCGCTACATAATAGAAAAACATATTGTAGGCCGCCTGATCCATATTCACATCCAGTTTGTCGACAAGAGTAAGTACCCCCCATTTCAACCCTTCTGGAGAGATTGGGATCAAAGTAATATAAACTAATTCAGCGGGATCATCCGCTACTGCAGGTATTGGCGGAAACTGCTCTGCCGGTATTTTAGTATTCAGACAAGAATCAAAGAGATGGCTATCACAATCGTCATCGATGACATCAACAACCGTTAAATAATCCTGGTCACCGGGAATGTCAGATGATTGCTGCCATTGCGCTAAACAGACCCATTTTAAAAATGGTCCCCATAATTTAGAAAGTTCAACCATCCAGCGATAATCTCGCCCGCCTATGGCCAAACCTAATTCGCCGGAATCTTGCATATAACTAGCGGGATTGCTGTAATCGCTTTTCTTAAGTTGCCGATCGCCTAGTTTTTCACTGCCGCCGCAACTCTCGCGGATCACCAGGCGAGGTGCTATCAGTTGCCTGCCATTGGTAAATGGCTGGCCCATCAAACGCGCCTGTAAGCGGTCAAGAACCTGAGTGACCATAAGCGGTAACTTCTGATCTATGCTAGTCAATGGAGGGCTACAGCTTTGTCCGAGTGGATTATTGTCAATACTAACAAGTGCAAGCTGTTGCGGTATTAAGATTCCTTTTTTAGCCAGCGCATTAACCATACCGAGCGCCATCATATCAGAGCCACAAATTACAGCACTGCAGTCACAATTGCGTTCAAGGAAAAGCTCACTGCCCTCAGCCCCGCCTGCAATTCCCGCATCGCTAACATCCATCAGCCAGTTATCATTAAAGACCATCCCCTTTTCGCGATAACAATTGAGTAACTCCTTGTAACGAAGCCTGAAATCGGTAATGAACAAGGAACCGACAAAACCTATACTGCGATGGCCCAGTGCATAAAGGTGGTCGAAAGCCAGCTCGACTGCCCGATTTTGATCGCTGACCACAGATTCAACTTCTAACGGAAAATACTCTTCCGAGGATGAGACTAACGGGATATTACGCGCCAACATCTGCGCGGCAAAAGCGGGGGATAGCACATCAACAGCAATAAAAGCGGCATCGATATAATTAAGCGCTAACGGCATATCAAATTCTGTAGTCTCATTGGTCAAGATCACAACCAAGTCCATCCGACGCAGCGCACACTGTTTTCTTAACTCAGTGCATAATGTACTTAGATAATAACCACTGGCAAACGGCGCAAAGAATCCGATTGTTGGCCTGTCTTTATTAATACCCATATTCTGACGACTCTCTCGCAGTTATTAGTGTATTTCTGATCAATATTAAAATGTATACATATTAACCATAACAAGGCATACATCAATAACCCACACTCATTTTTGGCAAGAAAATCAGGGGACGCTCATGTTTTTACAAAAAAATTAGTTTAATAAGATATTTTGTTCGCGAATCATTTTTACACATTTATCTCATTCTTCACTCCAGGCATGAGAACGCTTGAATAGCTTATACCAGTAGCAGCTCAATATAGGCCAACGAGCCACTGGCAACCATTAACCAGAGCAGTAACCCCAACAGCAGAGGCTTAATACCCGCCTCTTTTATTTTGTGAAAGGTAATGCCTGAACCAATTAGAAACAGGCACAGTACCAACATTTGCTTGGAGGCACTAAAAATCCCCTGATAGAGAGAAGAGAAAGCGGGTAGTAAGTGGGTAATTAAAATCGCCAGACAATAAAAGAGGATAAAAAAGGGGATGCTTACTTTTTTACTCTCCCCCTTAAATAACAACGCACTAATAAATGCCACTGGCACAATCCATAATGCGCGGGCAAGCTTAAGGGTCGTTGCCGTTAATAACGCTTCATTGCCATACGCAGAAGCCGCCCCGACCACAGATGAAGTATCATGAATTGCGATAGCGCACCACACACCAAAAGCATGCTGACTCATATTAAGTAGATGCCCAACCAGCGGAAAAACGAACAGCGCGACAGAATTGAGAATAAAAACAACCGCCAGCGCAAGCGAGGTTTGCTCACCTTTGGCGTTAATTGCAGGGGCGATGGCAGCTATCGCACTGCCACCACAAATTGCCGTGCCGGATGCGATTAAATGCCCGGTTTTCCGATCGATACGTAACACACTGGTCAGTATCCAGCCCAGTGCCAATGTGCTAACAATAGAGACCAAAATCAAGCCTATGCCCTCTCGACTTGCAGCAACAGCCTGCTCTAAATCAATGCCAAAGCCTAAACCGATAATCGAATAGGAAAGCATTTTTTTGGTCAGCTGGTTAATATCGAGCGACTCTGGAACGAGTCCGAGCGAGACAAGGGCAAAACCAAGCACTAAAGCAACCGGTGATGAGATAATGGGAGTTAGGCACAAGAGTGCCAGCGCAATAAAGATAAAATCACGTTTTTTCCATTTATAATAGATCAATAGGTCGCGCATAATACCCCTCTGTTTTTAACGGCTACCTATTGTAACGCAACAGTTAATGTTCAGTATATTCGAACATTCTTGACTAAAGGTTAATAACAATTGAACAAAAAGAGAGACAATGCAAGAACGGCCGCGTCGCTTTAGTTAATCGGCAGCAGCCCTTGTCCCGGTAAACAGTGCAAGATAGACTGTGTTAATAAGTGAAATCCGCTGCGTGCATTGAGGTAAAATAAACGCCCTAAAGAGCGCGCCTCTTTTGGAATATCATTTAATCGCGCCATCAAATTATGTTTTACTTTATACCGCTTGTTGATTTTAGCGATTTATCAGCGCTATCTATTATCTTCAAATTGTTATACTAAAACGCTTGTTTCTTACTTTAAAAAGAGTACCCATGATCTCTCTCACCGATGAAAATATTGTATACGGATTACTAGGTGCCATTTCCACCCTTTTTGCCCTCTCCATTTACCTCTTTTTCCGTTTACAGGGTACAAAAAATGCACTCTATTTAAAACTCGAATTAAGCGAACAAGCCCTGCATTTTCATGAGGAGCTTAATCTGGACAAAACCGAGCAACTACAGGAAAAGCAGCTGCTTATAGATTCACTGCAACTGCAAAATCATAAAATAACCATGCGCCTACGTGAATCGGAGGTGCGTTTGCAGGGCGGTGAACAGCGCATGCGCGATCAAAAGTTGAGTGAAGAGAAGCTGATTGATCAGTTTGAACTGTTATCACAACGCATTTTTAGCGATAAATCGACACAGTTTAAAGCGCTCAACCAAGACAGCCTTAATCAACTGCTCACGCCATTAAAAATACAGTTGGAAGGATTTAAACAACAGGTGAGCGATTGTTATCTCAATGAAAGCAAAGAGCGTTATAACCTGCAGAGCGAAGTGGTTAAACTGGCAAAACTAAACGAATTAATGCAGCAGGAGACCAGCAATTTAACCAATGCATTAAAAGGTGATAATAAACAGCAGGGGAATTGGGGAGAGGTTATTTTGCAGCGCATACTTGAATCCTCCGGCCTGCGTGAAGGCCATGAATATGAAACACAGGTCAGTTTTAAAAATGAGCACGGCCACCGCCTGCAACCCGATGTAATTGTTAATTTACCGCAAAACAAAAATATTATTATCGATTCAAAAGTATCCTTAGTGGCCTATGAACGTTTTTTTAATGCCGACTCGCAGCAAGCTCAAAAAGAGGCGCTGCAGGCACATATTATATCTGTTCGCCAGCATATCAAGGGGCTGGGTAAAAAAGATTATCAGACCCTGATCGGCACTAACAGCCTGGATTATGTGCTGCTCTTTGTGGCTGTTGAACCTGCCTTTATTGCCGCTATTGAACACGATCCCGAGCTTGTTAAGTTAGCGCTTGATAACAATATACTGCTTGCCAGCCCCACTAATCTGATGATTGCACTGCGCACCATTGAAAACTTATGGCGCTTTGAACAGCAGGAGCAAAATGGACGTTTAATTGCCAGGCAGGCGGGTAAGTTATATGACAAGTTACGTCTGTTTACGCAAAACATGCTCGATCTGGGTGCGCAATTAGGTAAAGCACAAAACTCTTATGAAGGAGCACTAAAACAGTTAAGCGAAGGGCGTGGGAATATTATTGCCCAAGCAGAGAGCTTAAAAGGAATGGGCGTGCCGATTAAAAAGTCATTACCCGATTCCCTCGTTGAGCGCTCAAAGCAGCGAATTGAAACTAACGACGCCAAAAATGACGCGTAAACAGCACCACAACGGTCAATATTTCCAAACGCCCCATCAGCATACAAACGGATAAGATCCATT
>NZ_JBLIEK010000070.1:0-19490 GCF_047632995.1 Psychromonas sp. | reverse complement strand
GTTTGTGCGCCTTACACGTCGTTTGGAATTGACACCGGAAGGGGAGCGTTTACTAGTGACATTAAATCACTCTTTTGCAGAAATTTTTTCCGAGCTAGACGATATACGTTTTAATGAGCTGCGTGGTGAGCTTTATATCGGTGCATCACCCACTTTTGCATTAGCCTGGTTGATGCCAAAACTGCCAAGTTTTCAAAAACTGTATCCGAACTTAAATGTTAAAATCAGGATAAAAGCGAGCAAACTCGATTTTAAGCATGAGCCTGTCGATTTGGCGATCTACTATGGTAATGAAGATCACCCGGATCTACATTGTCAGCGATTGTTTTCTGAAAGATTAGTTCCCGTTTGTACGCCTGAATACGCTATACAGTTTGCATTGGCGGATGATATTAAAAAATTAAAGGAGGTGACCTTTATCCATTGTATAGAGTCACTGGAAACCATCTCTCCAACGCATGAATGGTCCACTTGGCTGAAAGCAAATTCAGTGGACTTAGATAGCGAGCAGAGACAATATCAGTTTAATCATTGTGAAATGGCAATAGTCGCTGCCAGACAGGGAATGGGGATCGCCATGGGACGTGCTGAGCTTATTCAGAGCCATCTCGATTCTGGAGAATTAATTACTCCCTTTGCTTCTGTTGATGCGGGACTTGGTTATGATCTTATCTGTTCTAAAGGACAAGAGAGCAGGCCGAAATATCAGGCATTTTTAAATTGGATTTTAGAGCAGAATAGAGGGTTGCATTAGTTAATATGATTGTTATTCTCCCCCCTGTAATTTAAAAGAGTATAATCGTGCCGTTCAAAATATTTTAGGAAAGTAATAGATGTCACTTGCAAAAAAATCCGCGGCGCAAAAGTTAGCCAATAAATTTATTGTTATCGAAGGTCTTGAGGGCGCGGGTAAAAGTACCGCTATCACTTATATCGCTAACTGGTTGGCATTGCAGAATATGCCCGCTGAAAATATTGTTTACACGCGTGAGCCGGGCGGCACTGAACTTGCCGAAAAGATGCGTGATATTGTAAAAATGGACGTGCAGGGTGAAACGCTGCAGGACAAAGCGGAACTGCTGCTGATGTATGCTGCGCGCGTGCAGTTAGTCGAGCATATTATTAAGCCTGCTTTGACGCAGGGGAAAATTGTTATCGGTGATCGCCATAACTACTCTTCGCTTGCCTACCAAGGCGGCGGACGCGGCATCTCTTTGCCGCTGATTCATAATATCAAGCAGCTTGCCTTAGGCGATTTCAAAGCTGATTTTACCCTCTACTTAGATATCGACCCGGCGATCGGCTTAAGCCGTGCTCGAGGGCGCGGGGAACTTGATCGCATTGAACGCCAGGCACTTGATTTTTTTGATCGTACTCGGAATGTATTTATCTCCTTAGTGAAAAGTGATGAGCATGCCGTGACTATCGATGCCGGGCAAACGCCAGAATTAGTTGAACAGGCGATCTGTGTACAATTAGACAAGTGGCTAGCGAGTCTTGCTTGATATGAGCGCCGCAGCGATTAATTCATTTGCATCTGTTTCAACACCTTGGTTAGAGCCTGCATTTGCGCAGCTACTGGCAACCTATCAACGCGGGCGTTTTGTTCATGGGATGCTGTTTACCGGTAGTGCTGGTATTGGCAAATTTAAACAGGCGCAACAGCTTGCGCAGTATCTTCTGTGCAGCAATAAACAGCAGCACGGGCCATGTCTGCAGTGCCATTCCTGTCAACTGTTTGGAGCGCATAACCATTTAGATTTTCATCTTTTACAAAATGAAGAGAATAGATCGATAGGTGTTGAACAGGTCCGAAGTTTAATCGCCACCCTTAACGAGCGGCCCCATCTTGGCGATAATAAAGTGGTTATTATCAAAAATGCGCAGACATTGACTACGGCTGCCGCTAATGCCTTGCTTAAAACGTTAGAAGAGCCGCAAGGTAACAGTTATCTTATTTTGTTGGCGCGCACCCATCACGAACTGATGCCTACATTACTGAGCCGTGTCCAGCATACTCATCTGCATGCGCCGGAAGACGCACAATTATTAGCCTGGCTCGCTGATTTAGGTTTTATTGTTGAAGATAAAGGGCTATTGCGATTATTTCAAAATAGCCCGCTTGCCTTGCTCAACCACTTGCAGTTGCAAAATGAGCATCAGGACAATGCGATAGATCAACGCCGAGAGTGTGTGGAAGGGCTTTTTTCTCTACTTAATCAGCCAGAAACACTGTTTACCTTTAGCCGCTTTTTAGCTGATGGTGCAGAGCATCGCTTACAATTGCTTTTTCATCTGCTACACGATTTACATAAGTTGAAGTTGTCAGAGAGATTGATTAGCAGCGATGCTATTTACACTTTTGCTTTGCCGCAATTACAGATTTGGCAGTCGCAGATAAGTTTGCAAAGTTTGCGTTATTTATGCGCCGAGTTATTACACACACGCACATTATTGGTTGACCATTCAGCATTAAAAAAAGAACTTTTAATCAATGCATTACTGATAAAAATAAAAAATGAATTTAAGGAACAAGCTGTATGTTAGTTGACTCTCATTGCCATCTTGATGGATTGGATTATAAACAGAGGCATAAAGATTTAGCGGATGTAGTGGATAAAGCTGCGCAGCAGGGGGTTAATTATCTGCTCAGTGTTTGTGTGGAATTAAAAAAATATCCGGCAATGGCAGAATTGGTAGCCCCTTTTGCACAAATATTCAGCTCGGTGGGTATGCACCCTTTACATCAGGTGGAGGCGGTTGATTCAGCCCTGCTGCTTGAATATGGGCAACATGAAAAAGTTGTCGCCATTGGCGAAACTGGATTAGATTTTTTCTATTCGCCGGACAATAAAGTAGTGCAGGAAGCCTCTTTTCGGGCGCAGATCCGCGTCGCTAAAAAGGTTAATAAGCCTCTGATTGTACATACCCGTGATGCGCGTCAGGAAACCTTGGATATTCTTAGAGAAGAGGGAGCCGAGCAAGTAGGGGGCGTTTTACACTGCTTTACCGAATCGTTAGAGATGGCACAGGCGGCGATGGAGATGGGGTTCTATATTTCAATTTCCGGTATTGCCACCTTTAAAAATGCCAAGGAGTTGCAGAGCGTTATCAAAGCTATCCCGCTTAACCGTTTATTAGTGGAAACCGATTCTCCCTATCTAGCGCCGGTGCCGCACCGTGGGCAAGAGAATGAACCCGCTTACACCCGCAATGTGGCAGAGTTTGTTGCAGGGTTAAAAGGTATTTCGTTAGAAGAGCTGGCAGCCGCGACCACAGAAAACTTTTTTACGCTGTTTGCAAAGGCCAATAGGTAAGTTAAATAGTAAAAAATAGGCTTGCCATCAGACTTTGTATTTAGCCACTATTAATTAGCAATATTAATAGTGGTTAAATATTTAACCTCTTCCATCACCACATAGGTTCGCGAGTTTTTTATATCAGGCAGCGCAAGTAAGGTTTCACTGAGCACCTTACGATATGCCGACATATCGGCTACCCGCGTTTTCAATAAATAATCAAAATCACCTGAGACCAGATGACACTCTAGAATAGAGTCAAGTTCTTTGGCCGCTTTATTAAAGCGTTCAAAGACATCCGCACTGGAGCGCTTAAGCGTCAGCTCTATATAAACGAGTAGCGATGCATTCAAGTGTTGGGGATCAAGCAATGCCGTGTAAGATTTGATCACCGCTTGTTTTTCCAGCCGTTTTACCCTTTCCAAACAAGGTGTGGGGCTTAATCCTATTTTTTGGGATAGCTCAACATTAGAAATCCGGCCGTTTTTCTGCAGTTCCCGTAATATATTTCGATCTATTCTGTCTAGTGATATCAACTGCTTCACCTTTTAATGTCAGTGTTATTGACTTTTTTATTGGTTGTTTTCAGTATTATAATCTAAAAATGGCATTACAAACAGAAAAATAGAGTCAAAAAAACTGTATGAAATTCCTTATACTAACTTCACTAAATAGTTATTTAGTGGCAGCTCAGAATCAATTACTAATAATCTGTGGAAAGGAAATTATTATGCTTATCGGTGTACCTAAAGAAATTAAAAATCATGAATATCGTGTTGGTATGATTCCAGCAAGCGTCCGTGAATTAGTGCAAAATGGCCATGATGTTATTGTTGAAACGAATGCGGGTATAGGGATTGGTTTTAATGATCAAGATTATATTACCGCGGGTGCAAGCATTGAAGATGAAGCCGCAACTATTTTCGCTAAAGCAGACATGATTGTTAAAGTGAAAGAGCCACAAACGATTGAGCGTGCAATGTTGTGTGAAGGACAGATCCTATTTACCTATTTACACTTGGCACCTGATTTACCGCAAACACAGGATTTAATTGATTCAAAAGCGGTTTGTATTGCCTATGAAACAGTCACCGATCATAAGGGCAGATTACCGCTATTAGCCCCTATGTCTGAGGTGGCTGGGCGTATGGCTATTCAAGCAGGGGCCCAAGCCTTAGAAAAATCAAATCAAGGCAGCGGTATGCTGTTAGGTGGCGTACCCGGTGTGGCGCCTGCAAAAGTAGTTATTGTCGGCGGTGGTATTGTCGGTAATAACGCCGCGCAAATGGCGGTAGGTCTGGGCGCTGATGTTACTATTTTAGACAGGAATATTGATACGTTACGCAATCTGAATATTCAATTTGGCAACTCAGCCAAAGTTATCTACTCTACTGCAGATGCGTTAGAAAAAGAGGTGTTAGCCGCAGATCTCGTTATTGGTGCTGTTCTTATTCCAGGGGCCACCGCACCTAAACTGATTACTAAAGCGCATATCGCTAAGATGAAAACAGGCTCGGCCATTGTAGATGTGGCTATTGACCAAGGCGGTTGTTTTGAAACATCGCACGCGACGACTCACCAAGATCCAACTTACATTGTTGATGAGGTGGTTCACTACTGTGTGGCAAATATGCCGGGTGCAGTTGCACGTACTTCAACTTTTGCACTTAACAACGCAACCTTGCCTTATATTATCAAGCTGGCAAATTTAGGTTACCAAGACGCACTAAAAAGTGACAAAGGGCTATTAAAGGGTCTTAATGTGATTAATGGTCTACTGACTTGTGAAAGTGTTGCCGTGGCACATGACATGGAATATGTTGTGCCAGAGATTGCATTGGCTAAGCAGTTGGACTTTACCACTGTAGAAGCAGCTTAAATCTGATTTTTACAAGCTAATGGCGGCCACAGAGATTTTTAATAATAGGTTATCAATATAGTCGTTAGAAAATAATCCTCACTCTTGGCTAAGGGTGAGGATTTTATTGATCAATCCGCTACGTTAGTACCTGCGCCAGAGTCGCCAAAATAATACGCCCCCGCTGAACAAATTTTCCGTTCGCTAAATTTTTTTTTGTTTACCTGGCTTGCTAGTGACGTTGTTAAATGAACTTGGCAGCACATCAACGCCGACGATTTTACCGAGCCAGAGGATCATAGGTATGGTGATTGGGGCGAAAGGTAAAACGGCAAATATGCCTAATCCCAATCCTTTTAATATATCGGAAAACTGTTTATTTGCGGCGCGCAGCTCCTGCGCAGTGGCTTGTTTTTTTGTATAGCGTTTATAGGTGGCCAGCATCTCTCTGGTTTCCAGTTTTTCCTGCGCTAATAGCGCTTTTAAAATCAGCAGATCACGTTTTACGCGCAGCCAAAAACGTCGTCTGCTGATACTCAGAACGCGGAACGGTGCTTTATGTATACGGTAATATATTTTCATAAACAGGTTCTCTATTAGGCAAGCATAAAGCGGATCTTGATACGATAGCGCGTTTACTAAATATAGTTTATCCCCTGCTGACGCGCCTTTTTTTCTATCTAACCATTAATATATTTTAAATAAAATATATTAATTAAATAAACAGTATTGGCTTGGCTAATTGAACATTAAATATTTTTATTGGTTATCGGTATAGAAGCAATGCAGAAATCCCTTTCCGCATTGCCAATTAATGTTTAATCTGACGAAGTTATTTAACGAGGGTGATATTTTTAATTTTATAGGCAAAACCCGCTTGAGATTCACTCCAACTAGGTAACAGTACCAGCGGCTTATTGACTACGGTAATATCTAGTTTTCCTGTATTTAAATCACTCACGTTAGTGACAATATGGTGCCATTGCCCTGTTGCATAATTCTCTCTAGGTAACAGGTAATCATCGGCAGAGCCTTCTTCTGACTCCATTTTAATGACTAAACCTTGTGATGCTGCCGCACTTTTATTTGTCGGCTGCCCATAACTTTCAATCCATAAATCAAATGCCAGGGTACCCGCTGCCACATAGTTACTCAGATTTTGAGAAGCACCTTGAATAGTGACAATACCTTTATGGTGTTCAGGGCTTTTGGCATTATAAGTAACCGATAAAACAGCTTCACCTTGCACCGTTTCTTCGCTATAGCTGACATGTCCTTTAATATTCGACCAGTCGACTGTAGTAGCCTGCCATGAATTGGTCTCTGGCCATAGCGACGTGAGAGCGACTGAATTATCATCGAGTGCGGGTTGCGCTTTAGTTTTAAAGTTATCACATGAAATTGCATCTTCTGCCGCATCAATTGATTTAGGCACAAAACGAATTTCACCTAAATTAAATTCAATCGGAGTTTTAGAATTGGAATAGATCAAAAATCCGGTATTGAGCAGCGAAAAATTCATTCCCTGATCTGCAAAGCAGGATAGCGGGATCTTGATTGTCTGCCAATTAGCAATGGTTGGATCTTTTAACGGGGCGGGTAATAGATTGGCAATTTTCACTTCACCCAGACATGGCCATTCACAATGCATTGATAATATTAACTCTTTCGGTGCAACGGTTTTCATATCAATATCAAATTGCAATGTTGATTGGGCATTCATATAAGCGTTTTTGTCCACGCCTTTGCCGTTATAAGTCTGCATATAAAGCTGACTTCCCCCTTCGCCAATAAATTTAACATTTAGCGCATCTTGCTGGTGCTTATAGTTAATAGGCTTGGTAATTAAGGGACCTATCGATGTTTCTGTTCCGGTCGATACATTAACGCCCGCCCAGCCATTTATTTCGCCGGCGATACGCGCAACAAACTCACCATCGGTTGCACGTCCAAAGATCTCAAGTTTTTCAGTTGCAAGGTGAGTGGAAGGCTTCTCTTGTCCGCAACCATATGATCTTGGATCTAAAGGAAGGGCATTTAAATTCTTTTCGCTAGCAAGCTGTGCACTATTTTCACCATATGAAAGGCCGTAACCATATGGGAATAAAGGTTTATGCTTACCTTTAATGTTTTGTTCCATTGCCGGTGTTTGATAATTGGCAATATTAGGTGCATGACGGTTAATGGTTGTTGAACATTTAAGTTTTGGCCAAGAGTAGGAGAGGCGGCCGGTGAAATCTTTATTATCGACATTGAATAAAACGTCAGTAATGCCGCCGGCTTCTGTGCCTGGTAACCAAGCTGCCACAAAGGCATCAGAGTGGTTGATCTCTTCATTGACGTATAATGGGCGACCGGAATAAAAGACAGTTACTACTTTAAAGCCCGCTTTTTTTAGCGCTTTAATCTGTTTAAGATCCGCGCCATATTGTGATTTTAAGGTCGAATATTCCAGCGTTTTGTGTGCTTTAATATCACCAAACATTTCTGCATAGGGATCTTCCCCCATTACTACAATGGCAATACTTCCTGCTGGCGCTTTATCTCTTTCAGTGACAATGTTTTTTTCGCCAACCTGATCGATGAGTGCCATCAACAGAGTGGATGCGCCGGGGAAGTCTTTCGCAATTTGGTTTTCTGTGCCTTGCCAGGTAAGACTCCAGCCACCTGTTTGTTTTTGAATATTATTCGCTGCACTCCCTGTTATCAGATATGTTTTATCCTTGTGCAAAGGGAGAATATTGCCTTCATTTTTAAGCAGTACCAGTGATTCACTGACCGCTTCTCTGGCGATGGCCCGGTGTGCATCTGAGCCTAAAAGATCATCTCTCCCCGCAAACTCACGTGCAGAGGGTTTCGGTTTTTGCCAAAGATTTGCACGCATTTTTACGCGTAAAATACGTGTTACTGCATCATCAATGCGTGCCTGTGTAATAGTGCCATTCTTTACTTGCCTAATCACATTACGGTAGAAAGCCTGCCAGTCATTGCGCGCCGTTACCATAAAGATATCATTACCGGCATTGACCGCTTCCGGACAGTTAGCGGCACTGCAACCGGTTATTTCACCTTGACCATTCCAGTCGGTTACAATAATGCCATCGAAGCCCATTTTGTTTTTTAAGATATCATTGAGCAGATACTTACTGCCATGGAGCTTAAAGTTGTAACGGCCGGAGCCGTCTTGATCATAGTTTGCCGGATTGTGCCATGAATTAAATGAACTCATCACCACCTGTGCACCCGCATCTAAACCAGAGAAATACCCGGTAGCATGAATATTACGTAAATATTCTTCGCTGTAATGATTTTCACCGCGATCAACACCATTTAATGTGCCGCCGTCACCGACCCAATGCTTTACATTGGAGATAACATTAGCCTGTCCCCGTAATCCTGCCGCGCCACCCTGCAGGCCTTCAACCATTTTACCGGCATATTGATAAATGATTTCCGGATCTTCTGAGTAGCCTTCATAAACGCGACCCCAACGATAATCGCGGGGGGAGGCCACGGTCGGCGCAAATGTCCAATCAAGGCCTGTCGCAACCACCTCTTTTGCCGTTGCTTGGCCAATTTGTTTGATTAACTCGGGATTATGTGCGGCCCCTAAACCGATATTATGAGGAAAAACGGTGGCTCGAAAAACATTGTTATGGCCATGTACCGCATCGGTTGCCCACATAAATGGCACTCTAAATCCGCGTCCGGCATATGCGTCTTCCAGTGCATTGTAATATTTGTCAGCTTCTTTGACCCACTCAGCTGCCGTTGCATATTTATTGTCATCTGGCCAGCTTCCTCCTCCATTTAAGAGAGAACCTAATTTATATTTTTTTGCTTCTTGGGGAGTTACTTCATTAAGATTGGGCTGAATCATCTGTCCAACTTTTTCTTCCAGCGTCATTTTTGCAACCATAGCGGTAACTTTATCTTCAAGCTGCGCATCTTTTGCAATCACACTGTTAATTTTTGGCCACGTTTTATAATAAGGCACCTTGCTTGTATCTTTGACAGTTGTGGGATTTGTGTCATTAGCAGTTACATTGTAACAAGTTGCTGATAACGACAATGTTACAAAAAACGGCAATATGGAATTTTTATAGAGCATGATTTTTCCTGTTTATTACAAGTTACATGGCTTAGTTGCGGTAAAAATTATAGTGCAACGTATTTTTTATTTGCAAATGAAGCGTTTTGCAAGATACGAATATGACATATTAAAGCAAAGTAGTAGGGAGGTGCTTCGATGGTAAATGAAATTGTCTGATTAATGAGAGGTTGCTCACGAAGTGAGGGATGGTGAAAAGCATCTCACAAGTACATCTAAATTTTACATCTTCTCTTTATCAAAAGACTTCACCTGCAGCAAGGGATTTGTTAACATGTGCGGTCTGCTATGTACTCTGTAAAATAGACCGGTAGTTTACCAGCGATGCCATATTTACATGAACAACATGTCAATAGAGGGTATTGAATTAATCAATTTGCCTTGTGATAAGCAGTTAATCGACATTCAGCCTGTCTGAATCTACTCGATACTTATGCGGCCACTGTGCGTGATTTTAAGTATAACTATATTAGGTTTAAAAGGATTAAAGTTGGCCACTATTAATGATGTTTCCAAACTTGCGAATGTTTCTTCTGCTACTGTTTCACGGGTAATCAATAACAACCTTAGAGTTGCAGTGGAGATCCGAGAAAAAGTAAATGAGGCAATTAAGGAGTTAAATTACAAACCGAATTTATCAGCACAAACGCTTGCTTCAAATCGTTCCAATAGTATTGGCATGTTGCTTGATATACTCGCAGGTCCCTATTATTCTGCATTATTAAGCTCAGCCGAAGAGACTGCACGCAATAATAACTTCCATTTAATACCTACCAGCGGCAATCAGTCAAGGGAACGTGAACTTGACGCTATTGATTTTTTAAAGGCAAAACAGGTTGATGGTTTGCTTATTCATACGGGCATGTTAACTGATGAGGATATACTTAAAATTGTCGCTGAAATGCCTGCTACTATTCTCCTCAACCATTATATCCCCGAAATTGCTGAAAACTGTATCGGTTTAGATGATGAATTAGGGGGATATCTTGCCGTCAAATATTTACTTGAGAATGGCCATACAAAGATTGGTTGCATTACAGGTCAAATGGATAAACAAGCGAGCAGAAATAGATTACAGGGATACCGCAATGCATTAATTGAGTACGGTATTCCATATGATGATAGATTGATCGTGGAGGGGCGATTTGATTTAAAAGA
The DNA here is from genome assembly GCF_047632995.1 of Psychromonas sp. GTDB lineage: Bacteria > Pseudomonadota > Gammaproteobacteria > Enterobacterales > Psychromonadaceae > Psychromonas. Next base: position 9,064 of record NZ_JBLIEK010000070.1, on the reverse strand, counting down.
TCATCACCTTGCGCCAAGACGATTGCTGGATCGCAACACCCAATTAACTGCTGTTTTTTGTTTAAATGATCCTATTGCCTGGGGCCTTTACGATGTATTAAATGAGAGAGGGATCTCTATTGGTGATGATATCTCTGTGATCGGCTTTGATAATAATATTTATGGTCCGCATCTTCACCCTAAATTAACATCAATTAATTTTCCAACTAGCGAAATGGGGGCTGAGGCAGCCAAAAAAGTGTTGTCATTAATTAAGAAGCGCGCTTATTCGATACAAGGTAAATTAGTACCCGAGTTGGTGATCAGAAATTCTGTGAAGAGGATCAATTAGCAGGAAATTTATGCGATATGCCGATCTTAGCAGTCCAGATAAGTTATATTTTTTAACAGTAATAGCGTCATCAGTTTTATAACTCAGCAATATTTTTTTAATCTTCCCCCTTTCCCTACACCGCCTGTAGCGATGACTAACCTCAAATCGCGATAAAGAAAATGATACAGGGCTGCTTGTTTTTCCGTTAAATCAGCGGCAAATAGTCAGCTGTTCTTGTTACGTTGATTTTCCTGAACTGCGCAAACCAATTAATAATATATGCTATCAAATCTAAAATAATGAGATCAAGCTTGCATAACTTGATCGTGCAAAAAATAAAATGTAGATATCTAACAAGGCTCAAAAAAAGCAAATTGTGCTTAATTTACAATCAGTTTAGTATCGGTTGCATAAGGTCTTTTGTTATTTTTAATATCGATAGTAAATTTTATGCAACCTCAGATAAAACCCTCCCCATTTTTCATATACATAATTGGAATTAATATGTTTCAAATCAGAACTTACAATCAAATAGCCAGTATAGGTTTGGATAATTTTAGCCATGATAATTATGAGGTAGCCAGTGGCATAAATGAACCCGACGCGATTATTTTACGTAGTTTTAAACTTCACGATGAGCCTTTGCCTGATTCGGTTAAAGCAATAGCCCGCGCAGGGGCCGGGGTTAATAATGTCCCGGTTGAAAAATGTTCACAGAAGGGCATTGTGGTGTTTAATACGCCTGGCGCTAATGCCAATGCAGTTAAAGAACTAGTACTCTCTGCGATGCTGCTTTGTTCGCGAGGTGCGATTGCAGGCATTAACCATTGTCGTGGTTTAGTGGATCTCTCTGATCAGGAGATGAGTCCCGCACTCGAAGAAGCTAAAAAACACTTTAAGGGCCATGAAATAGCGGGCAAAACCCTTGGCGTAATTGGTTTAGGCGCAATTGGGGCGAATGTTGCCAATATGGGGATAGATTTAGGGATGAAGGTGGTCGGTTTTGATCCTGCTATCTCAATCGAAGCTGCCTGGCGTTTATCGAGTAAAATAGAAAAGATGGAAAATCTGCACTCCTTGATGGCACGTTGTGATTATATCACCCTGCATGTTCCGGCTATTGAAGCGACCAAAAATCTGATCAATAGTGCTGCACTGGCTCATCTCAAACAAGATGCCTGCCTGCTTAACTTTGCCCGAGGTGAAATTACCGATTCAGATGCGGTGATCGCTGCGCTTGATAGTGGCAGGTTGCATCGTTTTGCGACTGATTTTCCAACGCACGCGATGATTTCACGAGAAGATGTGATCCCTATGCCTCATCTTGGCGCAAGTACCGAAGAGGCAGAAGATAACTGCGCGATTATGGCCTGTAATCAGTTAATTGATTTTCTGGAAAATGGAAATATTAAAAATTCCGTCAATTTCCCGCCAATCAGTCTTGAACGCACTACCCCTTACCGGATAACCTTTGCAAATGAAAATGTTGCCGGCGTGTTGGGCAAGGTTCTCTCTCTTTTGGCGGAGAGAAACGTTAATGTGACCGATATGGTAAACAAAAGTCGCCACAATATTGCCTATAATATTATCGATCTGGAAGACCAAGCTTCAGCAGATTTGATTACTGCGATCCATAAAATTGATCACGTTATAGCGGTGCGCGCATTGCCCGAGATTAACGTACTGAGCTAGCATGAGAAATCGAGTCGTGTAACTGTTATTTATGAAAACCGCTATAAATAGAGTTGCACGCATTCTCCAAAATCAATATCAGCGGATCCTTTTTTATATGAGAAATATTGTTATAAAGCTTTTTTATTAGGTAAACTATCCTCATTTAGCAAGCATAAGCTATTAGCCGGAAGTTCAATGAATCTAAAACCCCACTACCGAATCGTATTGATCTATCTGATACTGGGCATGTCGTGGATATTTTTCTCCGACTTAGTCGTAGAGCAGCTGTTTCGGGATAAAGCCTCTCTTATTATTGCGCAGAGTATTAAAGGATGGTTTTTTATTATCATCACAGGATTACTTCTGTTCTTTTTGATTAGAAAAGATGTTAATGCAAGGCAAGAAGTCAATCTTAAATTAGTTGAAAGCTATGACCAAACGATTAGCGGTTGGGTCCATGTTATGGATCTTCGTCATAGGGAAACCAAAGATCATACTCAACGTGTGACTAAAATGACGGTTGAGCTGGCTAAACTGTCGGGTATCAGAGAAGCGGAAAAACTCAAGTGCATAGAACGAGGGGCAATGCTTCACGATATTGGTAAAATTGGCATACCCGATTCAATTTTAATTAAGCCCGGGAAATTAGATGAAAAGGAGTGGGTGACAATGAAAACTCACCCGCAAATTGCATATGATATTTTATCTAAGATTGTCTTTCTAAAGCCCAGCGTAGATATTCCATTTTTCCACCATGAACGCTGGGACGGAACAGGTTATCCCAAAGGAATGAAGGGCAAGGAAATTCCAATAACAGCACGATTTTTTGCCGTTATTGATGTCTGGGATGCGCTTATTCATCCGCGTGTATATAAATCGGCATGGCCGGAAGAAAAAGTACTGGAACATATTCGTGCGCAGTCAGAAACCCATTTTGATCCCGATGTTGTAACCCTGTTTTTAGATAACTATAAGCAGATAAAAGAAAGTTCTCAAGTTAGCTAATAGCCGATATCGTCAGTTTTATACTGCGCCAGATATTTTATCTGGCGATTATTTTATCTGACAATAGAGAAGCCTAAGATAGAAAAATAAGCCCTTGTCTGGAGTAACTCTTTGTTTTAGCCCGCACTCAAGATAACCTTCACCATCCCATTTTTTCCTTACAAAATAACGTTATGATTGTAATATCTATATTATTGAATATCGTAATGTTTTTCTGTAGCTTCTAGAATATAAATTTTACAAATACAGATTCACCATGCTGTAAAAATCTAAAAATAGAGGAATAAAATTTAACCATGCTAAGTAAACAAAGCAAAACAAAAACAAGCTATTACCGCAGACTGCTCGTTGCATACCTGATTGATACTGGTATCAATACACCCTCTTTGATTTTAGAAGCAACAGGTATGCCCAGACGTACATTACAAGACACAATCAAAGCGCTTTCTGAATTGGATATTGAGTGTGTGAATGCAGGCGGCACGATAAATAAAAGCTACTCAATCGCATCATGGGGCGCTATTGATAAATCATGGATTGCAAAGAACCTTGAACAGGTTAAAGAGGTACTTGGAAATAGTTAAAATCAATTTGTTTTTACACAAAGTAACCGGTAAATGATTACTGCCTTGAAAAAGGGGTATGCTATATACAATAAGCAGAACAACTATTTAAACAGTAAACGTTATTGGAATTATTATTATGCTCACTATCAGAAAATACACTGAACAAGATGCGCAAGCGACTTGGTTACTTTTTTTAAATACGATCCGCAATATTAATAAGCAGGATTATAATGAAGCGCAACTAAAAGCATGGGCGCCTGATTCAATGGATCTGTTTATTTGGAATAAACGTATGAGTGATGTTGAACCTTTTATTGCGGAAATTGACGGCAAGATTGTGGGTTATGCGGATCTACAAAATGATGGCTTAATTGATCACTTCTTTTGTCATCAAGACAACCAGCGACAGGGGATCGGTACAGCACTGATGCTGCATATTTTAAAGCAAGGCAGAGATAAAAATATTAAATGCTACTTTTCACAAGTCAGTATTACTGCAAAACCCTTTTTTGAACACTTTGGCTTTAAGGTGGTAAAGCAACAGTTGCTTGAAGTGGGCGAACAAAGTTTAACTAGCTTTTATATGGAAAAACCCGCTGATACAGAAATTAGTCGCATGGAAATGCTGTAAGGTTGGAGTCTAGCTGCTTGGCCAATCAGTTCTTGGCCTTGCTTAATCTTAATGATTTAAATGTTGTTTTTTTGTTAAAAATGTTAATTGAAACCCTTGGTCAGCTCCGTATAATACGCCCTTGATTCACAATCAGCGCTGGATTTACGTTTCAGTTAGCTTAGAGGAAAATAGCATGTCCAACACAGTCGTCTGTGCTTTATACCGTTTTGTCACTTTAGACAACTACCTCGAAATTCAACCTCAGTTATTAGCTATAATGGAAGCCAATAAAATTAAAGGCACTTTATTGCTGGCTAATGAAGGTATTAACGGCACTGTCGCTGGCAGCCGCGAAGCGATAGATAATTTAATCAATTGGTTAAAATCAGATCCGCTGTTAAATGGGTTAACTACTAAAGAATCCTTTACTCAGGAAAATCCCTTTTATCGCACTAAGGTGAAGCTTAAAAAAGAGATTGTGACCATGGGCGTGGAAGGTATTGATCCGAAAAAAGTGGTCGGTACCTATGTAAAAGCAAAACAGTGGAATGCACTGATTAACGATCCTGACGTGTTATTAGTGGATACCCGTAACGACTATGAAATCAGCATCGGCACATTTAAAAATGCAGTGAATCCTAAGACAACGAATTTCCGCGAGTTTCCGCAATATGTTAAAGATAACCTTGATCCTGAAAAACATAAAAAAGTAGCGATGTTTTGTACTGGCGGTATCCGCTGTGAAAAGTCGACTGCATATTTAAAAGAGCAGGGATTTGATGAAGTTTATCATCTCGAGGGAGGGGTACTTCAGTATCTTGAAGAAGTAGATGAACAAGAGAGTATGTGGCAGGGCGAATGCTTCGTTTTTGATAATCGCGTTTCGGTTAATCACCAACTGCAAAAAGGTCACTACGATCAATGCCACGGTTGCCGCTTACCTATTACCGTGCAAGATAAACTATCCGACAAATATATGGAAGGTATCGCTTGCCATCAATGTTTCGATCAACTCACACAAGATCAGAAAAATCGCTTTGCGCAACGTGAAAAGCAGATACGTTTGGCAACGGAGCGAGGTGAAATTCATATCGGCTCAGATGCGCTAACGCAGCTGGAAAAAAACCGCAGCAGAAAGCAGGCTATCAAAGCAGAGCAGCGCGCTAAAACAGGCGCGAAACACAAAGAGAAAAAAATCTGATCTATTAGCGATGAAAAAGCAGAACAGTTTCTCCCAAGCTATCTGAAGATGCATCTTCCGGTAGCCGGGGCTGTCGTAAGCGACCATTTTTTTATCCTCGGGTTAATTTTAATGTATCAGGAAATGCAGTTTTTTAATTGTGTAGGTAATCGATTAAGGCTCTGATTTGAGCTGCTAGTGGTTGCCAAACCCATGTCGTGTCAATCAGATCCCTGATGATAGGTGGAATTATTCCTGAGAGTCTTGCTTCATGCTATAATCCCCCGTTCTGTTTTATTGTTATTGCCTGTCGCCTTAACTTTTGTTTATTTATCATCACGCTGAGATTTAAAATGCCATTTTCCTCCCTTGGATTAAGCGATCCGATTGTAAAAGCTGTAGCCGAACAAGGCTACCAGACACCGACACCTATTCAGCAACAGGCGATCCCGGTCATTTTAGCGGGTAAAAATCTTATTGCTGCCGCACAGACGGGCACAGGTAAAACGGCAAGTTTTGTGTTACCTATATTAGAAAATCTGCTTGATGCACCTGCCGTGCGTGCCAAACGCATTCGTGCGCTGATCCTGACACCCACACGGGAATTGGCGGTACAGGTTGAGGCGAACATTGCCTTGTATGGCAAGCACCTGCACTTAACTTCACTGGCTATGTATGGTGGTGTTGATGACGCGCCCCAAAAACAACGTCTGATTGAAGGTGTTGATATTTTGGTTGCCACCCCAGGTCGTTTATTGGATATGTATACGCAACGTGCTATCCATTTTGATGAGTTGGAAATATTAGTGTTAGATGAAGCGGATCGCATGCTGGATATGGGCTTTATTAACGACATTAATAAGATTGTTGAACGTTTACCCCTGAAAAGACAGAATCTAGTATTTTCAGCAACGCTTTCGGATCAGGTGCGTTTTTTAGCTAGAACCGCTATCGAAGATGCGGTAGAAATTGCGATTGCAGCAGACGAGCAGACGACTCCGCAGATTAAGCAGTGGTTGGTTACCGTTGATAAAGAAAATAAATCGGCATTGTTGAGTTATCTGATCACTGAAAATCAGTGGCAGCAAGCGCTTATTTTTATCGAAACTAAACGCGGCGCGGCGAAGCTAGTCAGCCAGCTTGAAAAACGCGGTAATAAAGCCGAAGCACTTCATAGCGGTAGAAGTCAGGCGGTGCGTACGCAATTATTAGAAGACTTTAAAGCGGGTAAACTTAACTTTATGGTCGCAACGGGCATTGCCGCTCGTGGCATAGATATTGACGCGCTGACCCGAGTGATTAACTATGATCTGCCTGATCAGGCCGATGACTACGTGCATCGCATTGGTCGTACGGGACGCGCTGGCGCATCGGGTGAAGCTATCTCGTTTGTGTCACGCGATGATTTTAGAAACCTTTGCGCGATTGAAAATCGTCTCGGTGAATTTATCCCGCGCAAAGAGATTGCAGGATTTGCAGCTAAATTAGCCGTGCCTGCCTCTGATGTCGGTCACGCACCGAAAAAACCACAAAATGCGCGCCGTATCCGTTCAAAAAATGGCACTGCCGGCCGCCGTTCATAGAGGCGCTATTTTTCGCCAATCAATAAAAAAGCGACGCCGCACGGTGTCGTTTTTTATTGTTCAGTTGCTGCGTGAGCTGTAAAAAAAGGTTAATTTAGCTAGGTTGACGTAACCGTTGTGAAGCTGATAAAAACCGATAATAGGCGGCTATTACCGTGATATTAAGCAGATAAATTATGTTATGCTCAGATATCTCTCTCCTCTCCGTAAAACCTAAGCGAGAACTTATATGTATAAGATTGCAGCATCAGATCTTGATGGTACGCTACTGACTTCAGATCATAAAATAACCCCTTTTACTAAAAAAGTATTAACGCAATTACATCAGCAGGGCACAGACTTCATTTTTGCAACAGGCCGTCACCATATCGATGTTGCACATATGCGTGAGCAACTGGGTATCCCTGCATTTATGATCACCTCCAATGGCGCTCGGGTTCATGATTGCGACAATGAAATGATTTTCAAACAAAATCTACCTGAGGATATTGTTGCCGGCATTATTGAAATGGTTAAAGATGATAATGAAATTCTTATCAATATCTACCGCAGTGATGACTGGTTGAGTAGCAAAGAGGATCTTAATCGTCCCGCTGATCAGGAACGCTTCCCTTATACAATATTTGATCTACAAAATCCCCCGCTAAAAGATATCGCTAAAATATTTATAACCCGTGAAGATAAGAATCATGAGAAGCTGGTTATTTGGGAAAATCAAATTAAAGCAAAATTTGCCGGCAGAGCCAATATCGCTTTTTCTACCCCTTTTTGTCTTGAGGTGATGGATGCGGGTGTGTCCAAAGGCCATGCGCTGGATGCCATTGCTAAGATGAAAGGTTATCAATTAAAAGATTGTATCGCATTTGGTGACGGCATGAATGATTTTGAAATGCTTTCTATGGCAGGAAAAGGGCTGGTGATGGGCACCGCGCACCATAAAGTGAAATTAGCATTACCTGAACATGAGGTTATAGGTGATTGTGATGATGAGGCCGTCGCCCATTATATGCTTAAGCATCTGCTTAAATAAAACGGCGGGCTGGAGAATTAAATTCTGCTCGTCTATTTCTGTTCTTAAATAGCGCCTAGAGGTTCTATTCTTGATCCCAATAAGGCCGCGCGCCATAATAGTCAGCGATAAAATCGATAAAACATCTCACTTTGCTGGCGAGAAATTGTCGGTGCGCATAAACCGCATATAAGCTTAGAGGGGAGGGCGCGTACTCGGTCAAAATTTTTGTTAATTGACCAGCACGTAGCGCTTCACCAATAATAAATGTTGGCTGAATAACAATCCCCCCTCCATAAATAGCCGCATTGACCAACAGATCTCCGTTATTGCAGAGTAAGTTACCATTTAGCTTGGGATCGCGCGCATCGGAATTAAACTGCGCAAATAGACTGCTTTTTTCTGAATAGCTATATTTTAGATAGGCGTGACCGGCTAATTCCTGTGGCGTTGCAGGCGTACCGTTCCTTGCCAGATAATCAGGTGAAGCACAAATGGCAATATTGATGGCGGTAAGTCGCTTGGCGATAAGGGAGGAACTTTTGAGATCTCCGATACGCAGCGCAATATCAATGCCTTCCTCGACAATATCTATTTTTCTATCGGTCAACTTCAAGTCAATCTTTAGATCTGCATAGCGTCGTTGAAAATCGACCAAGAGTTTAGGCAAATGTTTGACACCGAATGACATCGGGGCGCTGATGGTCAACACCCCAGAGACGCGCTGATGCGAGTTACTCAGGGCATTTTCCATCTCTTCAATATCAATAAGTATTTGTTGGCAACGAGTCCAATAAGCGCTGCCCGCTTCGGTAAGGCTGACCTTGCGAGTGGTGCGGTTGAGTAAACGTGTATGCAGTGAATTTTCCAGTTGTGACACATATTTGCTCACCAGCTGCGCAGATAAATTAAGGCGCAGTGCCGCGTTTGCAAAGGATCCTTCCAGCACTACAGCAGAAAAAGCCTTCATGTTTGTTATTTTATCCATCTGTTACAACCCTTATTGGGAGTGATTAAGCAATAAGCTATCTTTATTATCAACATATCATTGTTAATCATTAAACAATAACACCATTTATCAAAGTAATAGAAAGTATTAAATTGACCCTATGAGAAAAATC
>NZ_JBLIEK010000069.1:0-19749 GCF_047632995.1 Psychromonas sp. | reverse complement strand
CTTCGCTAATGCCACCAAACCATTGCAGATCAAGTACCACACCGCTTAGCGGGAAGTTATTCTTTTTAAGTGTGGCGATTTTCTGATCCAGCTCAGCCCAGTTATCAAAACCATATTCTGAAAGCCATAAGCCAAAAGCCGATTTGGGTGGAAGCAGCGGGGTGCCCGCCATCAACATATAACTACGGCGGATATCGGCAAGGGTTTTACCCGTCAGCACGTGCAGTTTGAAATCGCCGGCTCCGACACTGAGTTTATAAGGCGTGCTGCTAAAATCCCAGTTTTGTGGATAGCGATTATCGAGAATAAGTGCAAAAGGTTGTTTATGCTCGCTGGCAGGGAAATCAAAATAGGCGATAGGGAACAGGGTATTACCATTGAAGCCCCCATTAAATCCGCTCATGGTATTTTTACCATGGCGTGTCTCACCGAGGCGATTAGCGTTGGTCGCACCTGGATTGACAAATTCTTGTCCCAAACCCAATATTGAGTTTGCTGCTGTTTTTAGATAAGCACTTTTTTCCTCACCGTTTCGGGAGCCTGAGCATAACTCAAACAATAATTTCTGTTGCGCTGATATTTGCAGACACTGATTGTTAAACTTGCTTTGTAATTGCGTAGTTTTAGCGACTGCAGGTAATTTCAACCAGCTTTTTTGCGTAAATGAATTTTGATCTTGATGGTGGTCGCCATCACTGACAATTAAACTGAGCAGATGAGATCGTTCCTCAACCCCGTAACTGATCGCCGGTAGCATAGCTTTCTCAACTAAACTTTTCGACAGTGGATGTTGACTGCCGATCTGCTTATCAAGCGCATCCTTAAATGCAGCGCGATTCTCAAACGTAACATTACGTAACGTTTTTAATTGATTTTGCTCCTCTTTGCTTAACTCTTTACGCATTTTAAATAAAGTCGAGGCATTGAGCTTATATCCCTGTTCATTGCCAATCCATTGAATTTCAGCCCATAACTGGCTGCTGAATAAGAGGGTAAAAAATAATATAAAAATACGCATCACACTGTCCTTGTTGGATTTTAATAAATCTTGTAAGGAAGATAATGTTTTTGTTATCAAGGTGCAAGCGGATTTAGCTGTTTAGGTGCGCCATTATAGGTAATAGTTGAACCGCAGGGGGGGGAGGTATTATTATCTAGGAAAAGAGAGATACAATTATTTGGAGTAGATGTGACAGCAATCTATCTTAATGCGCATGATAATGCGCTGCCAAAACCAAATTCACTGAGCATCTCAAAATATGAAACAGAGATCAGAGCCGAGTTAAGCAAGCAGATAAATGCGGCAAAGAAACAGAAGAGTGAATTAAAGGCGCAAATTAAAATTGCAAGTAAAGCGCAGCAAGTTATGAAGGTGGCAGGCTTACAGTTTCTTTTACAAAGTACCGTCAATAAAGAAAAAAGATTCGCGGATGAGCTAACTAAAAATTCGTTTATTAACGCCAAGGCAACACGACTGGAGATAGCGGCGGTACATCCGATATTACCTTTTGTCACCTGAGTGCAGAAAAATCTGAAAAACTAAATAGAGATGATGACATTCTTTCAACGCAAGGGATAAGGCAGGGCGGAATTGCTTGCGATAAGCACTTAGCAAATGGTGTGCTATCACCTTTATTCGGTCGTGGTGGGCGAACCGTTGATGGGCGTGCAATACCTAATCTATTGTTTTCCGGAACTTTATCAATTGATAATATGCCGGAAATAACTGATTTCTATTCACTGGGCAGAACGTTATCAATTCGGCAATATATTATTGACGCTGAAGATCCTTTGAAACTGTTACGTCTGCAGCGGGTGCAGAAAAATCGCTTAACGCATCAGTTAATGCATTCGGTGGAAAGGGCAAAAATAAAGCTCAGTGACAGTGAGCAGATAAGCTTACCGCTTCATTTTGTTGAAAAAACTTGAGGTAAATATTACCCAAATCGAGTCGTCAGAGACGATGAAATTGTGGTTGGATAAACTCTTCGCTATGATTAATACTTCAATTAAAAAGGTCGGAACTCAACCTGAAATTATCTATCTAACCGGGGGGATGGGGTTATCGCCTATTGTTCAAAAAGCAATTAGAACTGCATATCCTTCGATCAATATTGAAGTTGCAGATCCATTTAGCTCTGTTGTTCTCGGCGCGGCTATCAAAGCAAAAAAGGTTTTTCAGTAACGAGTTGATATGCAGTTTCTGCCGTTACTTTTGGCGTGATAAAGTGCTCTATCCGCGTTATGAAGCAATTTTTCTACTGTCAAGAGATCACCTTGTAGCACTGCAATGCCGATGCTGATGGTTAACACGTTGGATATTTTTGAATACCCATGGTCGATATTTTGTGCAAGAATAATATTTAACATATTCTGTGCAACCTTTACGGCTCCCTCTTGCAAAGTGCAAGGCAATAGCACCACAAACTCCTCACCACCAAAACGAGCAACGAAATCAGTTGCTCGTGTCAGTGTCTGCTGCATTGCTTTGGCGACCTTAATCAGCGCTTGATCTCCCTTTAGATGGCCGTATCCATCGTTATATTGTTTAAAATAATCAATGTCGATCATCAGTAATGCGAGTGCGCTACCCGTTCTTTTGGCTGCGTTTATCTGTGTCGTTAAATATTGTTCATAAGCTCTGCGGTTGGGGATTTGTGTTAAAGGATCCGTTTCACAGAGTGATTTTAACGTTTTATTAGATAAATCCAGTGCCTCTGCTTGTTTTAACAGTAAGCGTTTTTGCGCCGCAAGCATGCGTTGATTTTCCTTCTGCTCGCTAATATCTAGGTGCGTGCCAATCATACGCAGCGGTTGTTTATCTTGAGCCCATTCAACGACTTGACCTGTATCATAGACCCAAATCCAGTGTCCATTTTTATGCTTCATACGTGATTCGAAAATGTAATATTGCGTTTTACCTTGCCAATGCTCTTTAAGTAATCGCTCAGATTCAGGAAGATCATCTGGATGAGCATATTTAATCCAAGTATCAATATTGACCGGAGAAATCTCATCTAATGTGTAGCCGATAATATTTGCCCAGCGCTCGTTAAATATTGTTTCACCGCTTTTAATCCACCAATCCCAGATGCCAACGCCAGTGCTCTCAATAACCAACTCTAAGCGCTGTTCATCTTGTTCAATTTTATTGTAGCTGTGGTCAATAGATGCAATTAACTTTTCTATATCAGCAAAACTTTTTTCAATATCTGTCTTCTTTTCATTAGCATCAACCTGTACCTGAAGGCGTGCTATTAGCTTTAGAAGGTTATCCATAACTTTTTTCATAGGCTCACTTATCCGTTTTGTAGAGCATATGCGTATGTTTTTTTAAGCTGGTAAATAAATACGCTACACAGTAAGGTCTACTCCTCTGTATTATAGTTCAGCGCTAAAAAATAATTATCTGGCAGAACAAACTTTTAAAATTGCTAAATATACTTTATGGAGAGAAGCTGCCTGACAATGAGCTGCTAGCCGTCAGTGTAAACAGCAGCTCTAACGATTAAAATAAAGATAAAAAAGATAATCTATACTTCAGTGATAGGCTGTTGATTGGTGACCAATTAACACACGGCAAAGGACACTTTACGTATATGAAAGTCAACATATTGGCAGCACTAGAAAAACGACTTGGCGCCGAACAAAGCAAACGACGTATTGCGAGTGAAGAGGCGCATACGGCGCAGGTGTTTGGACAAGGTCGTAACTTTTTTCATATTGAGAATTTCTACTCCATACATAAAATTATCAGAACTATAATGCGCTTATGCCTGATGCTCGGTAAAGGGCAGCGTAATGCCAGAAATATTCAGCTACGTCAAAACACGCTCAAGCTCCCACACTTAGATAAAGCATTTCAAGGTTTTACCCTTCTGCATCTTAGCGACCTTCATCTAGATATGGATGAGAAGGCGACTCTGGCGTTGATGGAACAGGTGAGAGCGGTTAATTATGATATCTGTGTTATGACTGGAGATTATCGCGCACTCACATACGGAGAGATAGATAAGGCGCTTGCCGCTATGGCGCGCGTGAGAATACATCTAAACAAACCTGTCTACGCAGTATTAGGAAATCATGACAGCATTTTAATGGTTCCCGCTTTAGAAGAGATGGGGATCCAACTGCTTGTTAATGAAAATACGCTTATTAAACGGGGCAAGGCGGCACTGTTTCTGGCCGGAATTGATGATGCACACTATTTTCGTGCTGACGATATCCCTAAAGCGGCAAATGGGATCACTGAAACCACACCCAGTATCCTCTTATCTCATACACCTGCTATCTATAAGCAAGCAGCAGAAGCGGGTTTTGATTTGCTTCTTTGTGGTCATACTCATGGCGGACAAATATGTTTGCCGGGTGGTATTCCTCTTACACTTGACTCTGACTGCCCCCGTTTTGTGGGCAAAGGGGCATGGTATTATAATAATTTACAAGGTTACACGTCGGTAGGCTCGGGTACGTCAATCGTTAATGTACGTATAAACTGTCTACCGGAAATTACGCTGCATAAACTGATCTGCAAAGATTAACCGCTGCCAGCAAACATGGGGGAATGATGATAAATTATTTTTTGGTGGGAATAAATGACTGAATCTATCAACGCGGTATCAAAAAAGTCAGGTTTACCGCCTGGTTCACTTATTCATGTCGGTAGTGTTCTGGAAACGGTAACCAGAATGACGGTCATTGATTACAGTGAGGACAATGTTAAAGAAAAAGAGATCCAATCTGTAGATGAATTTCTCAAGTATAAAAATAGAGATACCATGACCTGGGTGATTATTGAAGGTTTAACAAACGTCAGTATTATTGAACAGATTGGAGCAATATTTGGCATCCATCAACTGGTACTCGAAGATATTCTCAATACCAATCAGAGGCCTAAATTCGAAGAATATGATGACCATCTGTATATTGTGCTCAAATGCCTGCTCCCGGAAAATGAGTATTTCTCTGTTACCTATGAGCAGATAAGCCTTTTAATTTTCAAGAACATTGTATTCACGTTCAAAGAAAAAAAGGATGATCTCCTCTATCCTATTTTGCAACGTATTAGAGCGGGTAAAAGTCGCTTCAGAAGCTTCGGCTCAGATTATCTGACCTACGCGATTCTGGATACTATTGTGGATCAAAATTTTATTCTATTAGACTCATTGGATGATGAAATTACTGAATTAGAGGATAGTTTATTAGCCTCTGAAGCAACGCCTGATATGCTCAGTACAATCCAAAAGCTTAAAAGGGAAGTGATCAGCATCCGCAGGTATGTTTCTCCTCTAAGAGAATTGATAGCAGAAATGCTTCGCAGTGAGTCGGAACTGATCAGTGAAAAAACGCATATTTACCTTAAAGATGTCTCTGATCATGCAATACGTGTCGTAGAATCAATAGAGTTATATCGAGAGATATTAACCAGTCTATTGGATATTTACGTATCTAGCGTAAGTAATAAAATGAATGCAGTTATGAAGGTGTTGACCGTATTTTCTTCTATTTTTATTCCTTTGACTTTTCTTACCGGGATCTACGGAATGAACTTTGAATATATGCCTGAGTTGAAATGGGAATGGGCATATCCAATACTTTGGACTGTTTTTATTACCATTCCCGTTTTGCTGCTTATCTATTTTAAAAAAAAGAAGTGGTTATAAGCCGCCTGCTGTTTTTATTCGCATTCATAAAAGCGAATATTTGAGCTAATGCGGGTGTTGACGAATCCCCCATTGATAAAGTAGGCGAGAGGTTAGAATATTAAGCAGAAAAAACAATAATGTCACCACGGCAATAGTAGTTACTCCATAATCTAAGAAAATTGCGCCTGTAACAAGAGGGAGCAGCGCCTCTGGAATCTGATCCAAACCGAGAAATTTACTGCTCGAAGGGCGTCTAAGGCGTCGTTTAATAAAACTGGAAAGTAGATCCCCCAATAGAGCTGCCGCCCCAAATCCAAGGCCAAATAGCGGTGTAAACCCCAACAAAGTTGCGATAATGGCTGCGCCAACGATGCCGGTAAAAAGACCTCTCCATGTTTTAGAATGACCAAATAACGGATAGCCATCACCAAGCAGCCGTCCCCCATCTATTGGCTGAGATAAGGTTGTGCCCATGCAGCGATGTAATATTGCGGGAATACCGTTAGCCGCAATTAAAATCAGCAGCAGCTTAAATGCTAACATTGTGCGGGCTCAATTAGACTAGCGTGGTTTAAAAGTGGCATTGGCTCTCCTTGCTATACGCACATCAACTTTAAGATAACCCATTAATTCATAAGGAAATGGTGGACACCTTATGAGTATAGACCAATAGCAGGTGACAGTGATGGAAGAGTGCAGGCGGGGGAGTTAAACGATATTGTGCAGCGCAATATTATAAGAAAACCAGCTAAAGAGCTGGTTTTTCAGTTGCATTACTGGAATCCTTAAATATGTATCAGTTAAGCAGTAACCGCTTCTTTTCGATCATCTTTTTTAAGAAATGCATAACTAAAGCCGGTGACGGCGGTGCCTGCGGCGATCGCTGCCAAATATAATAAAACAGGACTAATCGCACCCGGAATAAGTAGTACAAATAAGCCGCCATGTGGGGCCAGTAACTGTGCACCGAAAAGCATAGAAAGCGCACCCGTTAAAGCGCCTCCCGCCATGCAGCATGGGATAACGCGTATCGGATCTTCAGCGGCAAAAGGAATAGCGCCTTCTGAAATAAAACAAAGCCCCAATACAAATGATGCTTTACCCGCTTCTGCTTCACTGGGAAGAAATTTAGATTTTGCTAAGAATGTCGCCACCCCCATCCCTAATGCTGGAACCATTCCGGCTGCCATAATCGCGGCCATTGGCGCATAAGTTTGCGATGCCAACAGACCGACACCAAAGGTATATGCCGTTTTGTTAACTGGGCCACCTAAATCGAAACACATCATGGCGCCAAGCAAAATACCCAGTAATACCGCGTTCGCCGATCCCATATTGTTGAGAAACTCAGTGAGTGAGGCCATAACTGCAGCTATCGGAGCACCGATAATATAAATCATCACCAATCCGGTAACCAAACTGGCGAGCAAGGGAATAATCAAGATAGGTTTAAGCGCGGTCATTGAATCGGGTAAATTGACTTTATCGGCAATAAGTTTAGCCGTATAACCGGCCAGAAAACCGGCCAGAATAGCACCAAGGAAACCCGCGCCGGTTGAACCTGCCAGCATACCGCCGATTAGACCGGGGGCAAGACCGGGCCGATCGGCAATAGAGAAAGCAATAAACCCAGCCAACACCGGGAGCATCAGTGCAAAGGCTGAGGCCCCGCCTATTGTCATTAATGCCGCCGCCATTGTGCCTTCCTCTTTAAAGGCTTCAATACCGAATACAAAAGAAAGTGCAATTAATAGACCACCAGCAACAACGACTGGCAGCATATGCGAGACACCTGTCATCAGGTGTTTATATACGGCCGATTTCTGTTTACTCTGGCTAGCCTCTTTATTGGCGTCTTGGCTTTGGAAAACAGTGGCTTGCGCAAAGGCGTTATTGATCTCCTGCTCGGTTTTTTTAAGTGCTAAACCGGTGCTGGTTTTGTACAGTTTTTTACCATTAAAGCGGGCTAAATCCACTTCAATATCGGCGGCAATAATAACCAAATCCGCATGCTGAATATCTTCTGCGCTTAACAGATTTTTTGCCCCGACAGAGCCGCGAGTTTCAACTTTAATCTCATAACCTAAACGCTTGGCCTCATTTTCCAAAGCAGCCGCCGCCATAAAGGTATGAGCAACGCCAGTCGGGCAGGCAGTAATAGCGACTATGTTTTTATTTTCGGCTGTGGATTCCATCGCTACAGGTTCAGCAGCCGTAGTCACTTTGCTTAATTTTGTGGCTTTTGCAACGGCATTTTGCAGATAAGCTTTGGCATCGCTCAGACATTCGGAAATATCAGATTGATAGACCTTTTTACCTTTAAAACGGCTGTTATCAAGCGCTCTATTGGTTGCAATAATAATACAGTCTGCTGTGTCAATTTGCGTTTGTGTAAGGGTATCAACGGGGCTAATGGTAGACTGGCACTCTATATCCACATCCCAGTTTAATTCCTTTGCTGCTTTTTTTATTAAACCCGCAGCAATAATGCTGTTGGCTATGCCGCATGGGCAGGCGGTAACGATAGCTAATTTCATATTTCTATCCTCTCTATCCATTAATTAATTGGGATCTGATTTGCACGCTTTCCTGTATTGCCTGCACTTGCTTAATATCTTCAACACCGACGCCGATTTGACTCACAGCCAATGCGGCCAGTGCGGTTGCAAAACTTAAGCTTTGCGCTTTACTCCACTGATTGAGTTCCGCCCAGCAAAGTCCTGCAACTAAGGTATCCCCTGCACCGACGGTGCTGACTACCGTCATTTTGGGTGGCGTCGATTCTATCCAGCCCGCTTGGTTAAGCCAAAGTACGCCTTTTTCACCGAGTGAGATCACCACATTTTCACAGCCTTGCTGCTGTAGTTTTTCGGCGGCACTTTTGATGTCGTGGGTACTGCTTAATGTTTGCCCAACAAGTGCGCTAAGTTCTTCATCATTAGGTTTGATAAGATAGGGGCGTGCTTTAACACCTGCGGCTAAGGCAATATTGCTACTGTCAAAAAACACTTTTTTACCCGCTTTTTGCAATGTTTCAATCCACAATGCAAGCTGCTCAGGTGAAACACCTTGCGGCAAGCTACCCGCAATAACAAAGATCTGATGTGACTGCGCAAGGGCAAATAAAGTGTTTTCAAATTTCACAATCTCATCTGCTGTAATCGTTGCGCCGGGGAAATTAAGATCGCTTACCTGCCCAGAACTTTCAACTATTTTTACATTGATTCGACTGGCACCCTTTACGCGGATAAATTTATCAGTGATTTTTAATGAATCAAACAGCTGTACAAAGGCCTCTTGATTATCAGCGCCAAGCAGCCCGCTGTTACCTTTGCGCCCAGTTCAGCAAGTACTTTGGCAACATTTATCCCTTTACCAGCAGGGTGCAGGCTACCTCTGTGGATCAAATTCACTTTACCTGTCAACAGCAGATCCAGTGAACCGGTGAGATCTAATGCTGGATTTAAAGTTACAGTGACAACTTTTAATTTTGTTTTCATACTATGCTCTCACCTAATCCTTCATCAATGGCTTTACCTATTGCGGCCAACGCTTGCTCAGCATCTTCACCTTGTGCTGTGAATTGTAGTTTATCGCCTAATTTAACGCCCAGAGTCATTACCTTCATCAGGCTTTTGGCATTTTCAGTTTTACCGTTGCCATTTAGTTTGCTCAGTTGAATTTTAGCCGTAAATTTTTTTGCGGTATGAACGAGCATCGCCCCTGGACGCGCATGCAAACCATGCGGATTTTTAATGGTAAATATCTGCTGGCTGCCCGTAAGTTTTTCTTGCGTTAACAAGTCAATAATCTCTTTTTCGGAGGCGTTAAATAACGGCGCGGTTTTTTTATGATATAAAAGTTCAATCAAAAAGTTTAAGTTTTTGAGGTGCAGTTGGTTATTACTGGCTAAACACAGTACGCCTTTAACGGGGGAGCCTTGAAACTGCAAAGTCTCACTGCTTGTTACAAAAGAGAGGGCCGTTTTGACAACCCCTTTATTACTGCAGGCGAACCAAAGTCCTTCACCTAAGTCGCAGATATTGTTAAGCGCATCGCTGACAAAGGTATCATTTACCGCACCGCTGTTTTTCATTAAGCCTGCGGCTACGGCGCTAAGCTGTAATAACTCGCTTGCCGGAAAATCAAGTTGGATCAAGTCACTGTTAAATTCAATTTCACTTTGAACTTCGCCCGACAGTAACGCGACAATGGTTTCAGCTTTGTCTGCTTGTTTGAGTAGTTCCTCAACGCCATCGGCACTGAGTACTTTCGTCAGTTGTTTGAGAATAGTTAAATGCTCATCTGATTTAGCGGCGATGCCGATTGCAAGATAAACCAGATTAGCATCTCCCCAATCGACCCCTTGTGGGAAGTGGTGGACGATAACACCTGTTTGCTTGACCATGCCGCGTGTCTCTGTGGTGCCGTGAGGGATAGCGATGCCATTGCCTAAAAAGGTCGAGTTTTGAACTTCTCGTGCGAGCATACCTTCGCGGTAACCGGCTTCAACATAGCCCTTGTCTGTAAGGCTGTGGGCGATCGATTTTATCGCCTCTTTTTTATTTATAGCGACTTGAGAAAGAACAACATCATTCTTGCTAATTGTTAACATGGCTTACACACCTTATTTCTGTATACCTTAACTGAACGGTTCAGCAGGCAGTTAAAAAATATTGCGACAAATGAAAGAAGCAGGGTCTTTGTGCAGGAATCACTTGACTCTTAGATAATCCGTTAGAATAAAGGGTAGAGAAGAAAACCCGCTTAGCTGAAACGATTCATTAGCTATACTGGATCGTTTTAGTTACTATTATCACTAGTTTAGTAAAATTTTATTATTTGCCAATAACTACTGATGTGAATTACATTGCGGTTATTAGTATTATTACTGTGAGTTATAGATGAAATTAGAAGACATCGCAAAGTTAGCGGGCGTTTCACGCACTACGGCCAGTTACGTAATAAATGGCAAGGCTGATCAATACCGGATTAGTGAAAAAACGCAGAAGAAAGTGATGGCGGTGGTAAAAGAGCATAATTACAAAGCCAATTATGCAGCCAGTTCATTAAGAGCGGGCAATAGCCGCACCTTTGGTTTGGTTATTCCCGATTTAGAAAACTCCAGTTATGCCAAGCTGGCTAAGTTGCTCGAGCGGGATTCAAGAAAAGCGGGCTTTCAATTAATTATTGCCTGTTCGGATGATGATCCTGATACCGAAATGAACGTTGTATCGAGCCTTGTCAGTCGCAGTATTGATGTGCTTATAGTCGCGAGTGCTTTAACCGCTGATAGTGACTTTTATCGCAAGATTCAAGCTAGAGGAGTGCCAGTCGTGGCGATAGACCGTACGCTTGATGATGAAGTTTTTGCCAGTGTGATAAGTGAAGATCTCGAAGGTGCGTTTGAACTAAGCCAATCGATACTTGTAAAAGATATCAATAGTATCGGTTTGATTGGCGCGGTGCCTAAGCTGGGTATTTCCAAAGAGCGTGAGCAAGGTTTCAAAGCGGCACTTGCCGAACATGGAAAACTGCTTGATGTTAAGTACGCATATGGCGAACACTTTAGTGTTGAAGAAGGCCGGCATTTGGCGCAGCAATGGATTGAACAAGCTTGCTTCCCCGATGCGGTGTTAGTCACTTCTTATGCGCTATTTGAAGGGGTGTTAGATAGTTTATTAGCACATCCTCAATTGCTGCAAAAAGTCGCGTTAGCTACCTTTGGTGATAACCGCCTGTTAGATTTTTTACCGGTTAAAATTCAGTCGCTTCCTCAGCAGTTTGAGATGATTGCAGAAAAGGCACTACAGCTTGCACTTTCCGCAGCCAAGGGTGACTATAATCCCTGCATTGAAGTTGTTCCACGCCGGTTAATTAAGCGGTAGAATAGCACTGTTAACGTGCGCCATATAAGATAATAAAAGTGTCCCATTCTCACATTATTTAAGGATAAAGTATGGAAGCTAATCATGTTGAAGTCAGGCATTTAAACAAGCAGGATATGTTAGAGCTGCAGAGTGCGTCAGCCGATGTTTACCTGATAGATAAACTCAATGCATGGAATGAAAAAGCCCTCGATGCTCTGTTAACGCGTTTTCCTGATGGGCAAATCTGTGTTTGCGTCGATGGTAAAGTGGTTGGCTGTGCTTTTTCATTAATTATTGATTATGCAAAATTTGGTGATGAGCATACCTATGATGAAATTACATCGAAAATGACCTTTTCTAATCACGATCCTGATGGTGATGTTTTATATGGTATTGAAGTTTTTATCCACCCAGACTACCGCGGATTAAGGCTCGCGCGCCGTTTATATGCAGCGCGCAAAGAGTTATGTGAAAATCTTAATTTGCGCTCCATTATAGCGGGTGGGCGGATGCCCAATTATTCAAAATTTGCAGGCGAATTGAGTGCAAAACAGTATATCGAGAAAGTAAAAGAGAAAGAGATTTTTGATCCCGTCTTAAGCTTTCAGTTAGCCAATGATTTTTTTGTGCGCAAACTGTTGAAAAATTATCTTGCCGGGGATGTTGAGTCGCTGGAATATGCCACCTTACTGGAATGGCCCAATATTTATTATACCCGTTCAGTTAAACTGATTAATGCGCCGAAGTCGGAAGTCCGTATCGGCTTGGTGCAGTGGCAAATGCGCAGCATGGCTGATCTTAATGATCTGTTTGAACAAATTGAATTTTTTGTCGATGCAGTATCGGACTATAAAAGTGATTTTATTCTCTTTCCTGAACTCTTTAACGCGCCGCTGATGGCACCTTTCCACCATTTAAACATTCCTGAAACAATCCGTAAGTTAGCGGATTATACGATTCCCATTCGTGATAAATTTATCGAGTTTGCGATCACCTACAATATCAATATCATCACCGGCAGCATGCCTTATCTGGTTGATGATAAGCTTTATAACTCAGGCTTCTTGTGTCGTCGTGATGGCAGTTGGGAGCGCTATGATAAAATACATGTCACCCCTTCAGAAAAAAGAAATTGGATTATGACAGGAGGCGATCAAATCAAAGTATTTGATACCGACTGTGGCAAAGTGGGCATAATGATTTGTTACGATGTGGAATTTCCTGAATACTCCCGTTTACTCGCCGATCAAGGGATGAATATCTTATTTGTTCCTTTTTTAACTGATACACAAAATGGTTATACCCGAGTGCGTCATTGTGCCATGGCGCGCGCTATCGAAAATGAGTGTTATGTGGCGATTGCCGGTGCAGTGGGCAACTTAGCACGGGTTAATAATATGGATATCCAATATGCGCAGTCGGCGCTCTTTACCCCTTCTGATTTTGCATTTCCTACCACTGGCATTAAGGCTGAAGCAACACCCAACTCAGAAATGAGCTTAATTGTGGATGTTAATTTAGATCTCTTAAAAGCCTTACATAGCCACGGTAGTGTACATGCCCTGAAAGATAGACGTCATGATCTGTACTCGCTAAAAATTATTGATAAGCACTAGGGGCTGCTAATCTTGCGCTTTTATTTAAGTTGACAGTAATGGCAGTAGCAGAAGGCACTCTGCTACTGCCGAAACATAAAGCAGAGCTGTCACTTTAAAAGCTACTTTGTTCCAAAAAGCACCTAAATCCCTGGCCAAATTTAGCGATCTCCTCGTCACCGATTTTTGCCTGTTTATTTGGATTTTAATAGCACTCCCCTCACAGAATCAAAATACAACCATAATTTGACAGTATAGTATTGAAATTTGGCAAAAATTAACCACAAAAGTACTCTATACCCTCTAAAATATTTTCTAAATGCTGGCATCACCATACAAAGTGTAAAGAAACAGTTGATATATCTGCTCAGCATAATGGCCATAGACAAAGAGATTGGGCAATTACCCAACTAAAGCAAAACAAATAATTAATTTTTTAATAAAAAATTTTATCGAATTGGACTTTTACATATGCAAACAGAAAAAATCAGCATCGCCCAGAAAAACCTTGTCCCTATCAGTCGTCAAGCTGCTGGCGAAGGTATCGTACTATTAGAAAATAAAAACGCGACACTTCCTCTGCAGCTCGGAGAGAAAATATCTCTTTTTGGTCGCTGCCAAATAGATACTTATCGCAGTGGTACTGGCTCTGGTGGCGCTGTCAATGTACCTTATGCAATCAACGCATTAGAAGGGCTTCGCGGCAACCCGGCAATTGAGATCAATGAAGCTCTTGTAACTATCTATGAACAGTGGATTGCCGACCATCCATTTGACGATGGCGGTGGCGGCTGGGCTGCGGAGCCTTGGTTCCAACAAGAGATGCTGATTGCTGACGATATTATTAAACAGGCTGCCGCTAACTCAGATAAAGCACTATTTTTTATCGGCCGCACCGCAGGTGAAGATCAAGATAACGTAGATGCAGCGGGCAGTTATCGGCTCACTGATGACGAAGTTTTAATGATTGAAAAGGTTAACGCTCATTTCGACAATGTTATTATTGTTCTTAATGTTACCAATATTATGGATATGTCATGGCTGGAGTCGATAAAAAATAAGCAATCAATTCAAGCGGTTCTCTATAGTTGGGCTGCCGGTATGGAAGGTGGTCATGCGTTAGCTGATGTTCTTTGCGGCGACCTCTCACCCAGCGGCCGTCTGACTGACAGCATTGCTTATAAACTTGCAGACTATCCATCATCGGCTAATTTTGGCCGTAAAGATTTTAATCTTTACGTTGAAGATATTTATGTTGGTTACCGTTATTTCCAAACGTTTAACCCGGAAGCTGTCCAGTACGAGTTTGGTGCGGGTCTTTCATACACACAGTTTAGCCGCGAGCTGGTTTCACACTCGGTGCAAGGCACCGGCATTGACCAACTTCTCCATTTTGATATAAATGTAGAAAACATCGGGTTAGCGCATAGTAGTAAGGAAGTTATCCAAATTTATGTTGAGGCGCCGCAAGGAGAGCTTGGTCAACCTGCACGTGTATTAGCTGGCTTTGCTAAATCAAAGATACTTAAGCCGGGTGAACATGAAATTATTCGCGTTTCCATCGCACTTAAAACGCTTGCGTCCTATGATGACAGCGGGGTAACAGGACACAGTAACTGCTATGTTCTCGAGCAGGGCTGTTATCAGTTTTATCTCGGCGCTAGCGTTCGTCACGCACAAAAACTCTCTGCAACATTGCAGCTGGAACAGCTATTAGTGACCGAAGTGCTCTCTGAGGCACTGGCACCGATCAAAGCTTTTGAGCGACTAAAACCTGGCGCGCTAGACGACAATGGTCTGTATCAAGCAACTTATGAGTCGGTCCCGCAACGCAGCATTTCGCCCGCTGAGCGGATTAATGCAAATATGCCCAGATCTTTTGCGATCACAGGATGCCAAGGGATCAAGCTGATTGATGTAAAAGAGGGGCGCGCATCACTAACAGACTTTGTTGCGCAAATGAGCCATGAGCAACTTGCAACCATTATTAGAGGCGAAGGAATGTGCAGCCCTAAGGTTACTCCTGGCAGTGCAGCCGCTTTTGGAGGCGTTTCTGAGAGCTTGTTTAATTTAGGAATTCCAGTGGCGGCTGCAGCGGACGGGCCTTCGGGAATACGCATGGACAGTGGCCATAAAGCAACGCAAGTGCCGATCGGTACGCTACTTGCCTGTACCTGGAACAGTGAGCTTAATGAAGCGTTATTCTACCTTATCGGGCAAGAGCTTGGTGCCAATCAGATTGATACATTATTAGGCCCGGGTATCAATATTCATCGCCATCCACTTAACGGTAGAAACTTCGAGTACTTCTCTGAAGATCCGCTAATGACCGGAATCATGGCCGCAGCGCAAACCCGTGGTCTTAAAAAGGCAGGCGTATCCGGGACCATTAAGCACTTTGCAGGCAATGACCAAGAGACTGCTCGAGTCGATGTTGACAGCGTAATGTCACAACGTGCGCTACGCGAAATTCACCTTAAACCCTTTGAAATGGCAGTTAAAGAGGGCCAGGCTTCAACTATTATGACTGCTTATAACCCGATTAACGGGCATTGGACCGCATCTAATTACGATCTCAATACCACTATTTTACGTGGTGAATGGGGGTTCAGTGGGATTGTGATGACCGACTGGTGGGCTAAAATGAACGATCCGATTGAAGCGGGCAAAGAAGGTAAAACCTTTACCTCGTTTATGATCCGCTCACAAAATGATCTTTACATGGTGGTGGAAAAAGACGGTGCGCAAAGCAATGCAATGGGCGACGACACGCTCAAAGCACTGCAAAAGGGCACCTTGAGTGTCGGCGAACTGCAACGCAGTGCAATGAATATCTGCCGCTTTATCATGGAAGCACCTGTAATGGCGCGTCCGCTTAAAGCTTATGAGCCGATCAAAACGTTTGCAGCAAACAGTGACATTTCAGGTATCAATGCACAGCCCATTGAAGATACGATCCAACTTAATCGTAAAACCAATACCAGTTTCACGATTGCAGTTGCAGATCCAGGTATCTATCAATGTAGCGCTCTTATTTGTTATGAGAGGAACTCACTTGCGCAATCTTCGTGTAGCCTGCGCTTTAACGGCATCTTTAGCATGTCTCTTGCAGTTAATGGTACCGATGGCAAGCTGGT
The DNA here is from genome assembly GCF_047632995.1 of Psychromonas sp. Taxonomy (GTDB): domain Bacteria; phylum Pseudomonadota; class Gammaproteobacteria; order Enterobacterales; family Psychromonadaceae; genus Psychromonas. The sequence continues at coordinate 3,502 of NZ_JBLIEK010000069.1, read as the reverse complement.
AACCATTGAAGGGCTGCAGGTTAAACTGGAGAAAGGGCTCTATAAACTTGACCTGGATTTCGTAAAATCCGGTCTAGAGCTTGAACGTCTTATTTTTACTAAAGCGTAAAAGTAGACAGTAGCCAGTAGCGGCACTCAAAACAACCTTTGAGTGCCGCTGTGAAAGCCTGTAGAGATCAAAAAAGTGCGCGTAGTGGATGTTATTCACCAATAAATTTAGGGTAATGCAATGAAAACAGAAAAACAGAAAATGTTGGCGGGCCAGCCTTATAAGGCTTGGGATGAAGAGTTGCTGCAAGCGCGTACGCAATGCCGTAAAACACTGCAAAAACTCAATAATTCGCTGCCCAACAGTGCTCAGTGGAAAGAGGCGATCACAGCCCTCCTGCCTAATGCGACAGGTGAAGTCTACTTAGAGCCGCCATTTCGCTGTGATTATGGCAGCAATATAATAGTGGGCGAGAACTTCTACGCCAACTTTAACTGCGTGGTGCTGGATGTAAATACCGTCGAAATTGGTAATAACGTACTCTTTTCGCCGAATGTGCAGGTCTATACAGCAGGGCATCCGCTAGATGTAAAAGGCCGTGTTGAAGAGGGAGTTGAGTTCGGCTTGCCTATTAAAATCGGCAATAACGTCTGGATCGGTGGCGGTGTAATTATCTGCCCCGGCGTCACCATTGGTGATAATACGGTAATCGGTGCGGGCGCTGTAGTGACCAAGGATATTCCGGCTAATGTAGTTGCTGCGGGCAATCCGTGTCGGGTGATCAAAACGATAGATAATTAAATAGCGCGTCTGCCAGTACTCTCCTTGTAGCTTTATCCTGCGCGGAACAGAGCATAAAAGGAGCTAATCTAATTATGACTAACGTAACGCCATTGGGAGAGCGTCTAGCAGATCACAAATTTATTTATTTTCTCAGTCTAGAGTGACACTAGGGGGATGATCTATCTTTTGCAATGTGCAACATTGACTTTTAGTTAGTGCTAGTATGATATTTACTTTCTTTAATATCATGAGTTAAAGAATATAAGTTATGAATGGTTATGGCATTGAATATCGTAGATAAAAGGTTTGGGTCTCCCGACTTTTATAGTAATCTTCAAGTTAAAAATTATCATCGCGCTTACTTAAATATTAGTAGGTGATTTGTTTCTGCCGCAGAGCAGCTGCGTTCTGCACATAAGTTAATATTTGAGGTATAGATAATGAATATAGTTTGGGCAACAAGTGAGGCCGCACCCTATGCGAAAACAGGTGGATTAGCTGATGTATCATACTCACTGCCATACGCACTAGCTGAAAATGGCCACAATGTTTCAGTATTTATGCCGTATTATCCGCAGGTTATGGGTGATAAATGTGATGATACAGAGTGTGTTTATAAACTTCTGGGTGTCCCTTTTGGCGATTCGAATGAGGAATGGGCAAGTATTCGCCAGCATAAGATCAGTGAAAATCTTTCTTTTTACTTTATAGAATTTGATAGGTACTTCGATCGCCCTAAACTATACGATTGGGATGGTAATGAATATTCTGACAACGCAGAACGCTTTATATTTCTGAGCAGGGCAATCATGCAGGCTGTACTGGCACTTGATATCCAGGTCGATGTTTTGCACGCCAACGATTGGCACACTGCGCTGTGTAATGTCTATTTAAAAAGTGATCTCTATAACTCATATGAAAACTTCAGCCGAACCAAATCAATTATCACTATTCATAATATTGGCTACCAGGGCGTATTCAAAAAATCGAATCTTTACTGGACAGGACTTGGTTGGGATTACTTTAACGTCCACTGCTTTGAGTTCTACGATCAGCTTAATCTCCTAAAAGCGGGGGTGCTGACATCCGATATGGTGACAACCGTTAGTCCTACCTATGCAGAAGAGATTCTCACACGTGATTACGGATTTAGCTTAGAGCGCGCGCTTCAACATCGAGCGGTACAAGGTAAACTACGCGGTATTTTAAACGGAATCGATGTCATTGAGTGGGATCCTGAAACAGATAAGTTACTTCCTTACAATTTTTCAGATAAAGATCTAACCGGTAAAGCACAATGCAAAGCGGCTCTGCAGGAAGAATTTGGTCTACCAGTTCGCCCTGATGTGCCTATTTATGGTGTCGTATCACGACTTGCTCATCAGAAGGGGCTTGATGTCTTTATTGAGTGTATCGATGATATGCTCAAAGAGGATGATGTCCAATTTGTTATTATTGGCTCTGGAGAGACGTGGCAAGAAACGGCTTTATCTGACTATGCCAAAGCTTATCCAGATAAATTCGGAGCTCATATAGGCTACAGCAACAAGCTTGCCCATCTGGTTGAAGCGGGTTCAGATTTCTTTGTTATGCCGTCAAGATATGAGCCTTGTGGGCTTAACCAGATGTATAGCATGAAATATGGAACTGTCCCTATTGTAAGATCAACGGGTGGCCTTGAAGATACAGTGAACAACTACTCAGCGGGAAATATCAATAAAGCAACCGGGTTTAAATTTTACGATCTTTATCCTGCCGCGCTGAGAGACACATTGAGATGGGCTGGTTCTGTATACCGTAACGATAAGCCTGCATTTGCAAAAATGGTAACTAATGGGATGAAGATGGATTTCTCATGGCATCACACGGCAGTTGAATATGAAGAGCTGTATCAACATGCAAACTCTCGATTCTGATTGCAGATAGCCAACCTGCAGCAATTCAGCGACTGCGTCAATTAACTGAGGCGCAGTTGGCCGGTTGATTTATTAGGGATTTTTAATGAATATCTTCATCGACTATCAGCATATTATCCGGCCAGCTGTTTTTGTACTGCTCTTTATAATATTAGCCATAGCGGAGTTTTCACATCCGCTCGCCAAGCGAAAATCGTCCCGTTTACAACAATGGTCGATCAATTTAAGTCTTGGCGTTATTAACACTCTTTCTATGAAATTGCTTTTGCCGTTACTTGCGGTGGGGGCGGCGCATTATGCCAGTGAACATCAAATCGGTATTTTTAATCTGCTTAATTTACCTTCTCTTGTGGTGATTATTTTGTCTTTATTGATGCTTGATCTGATTATTTATGGTCAGCATGTTTTGCTGCATAAGATCCCCTTTCTTTGGACGCTACATCGCATGCATCATACGGAAATAGGATTGGATGTTAGTTCTGCGCTGCGTTTTCATCCTATTGAAATGGTGCTTTCCATGGTTATCAAAATTGCTTTTGTATTATTGCTCGGTGTACCTGTTGCTGCGGTTATTCTCTTTGAGCTGCTCTTAAACGGGTTGGCATTATTTAATCACAGTAATCTTAAATTAGCCGCCAAGCTTGATAACTGCTTACGAAAAGTGATTGTCACCCCCGACGTTCACTGGATACATCATTCGCACCTAGTTAAAGAGACCAACAGTAACTATGGCTTTAACTTAATTATTTGGGATAAATTATTTTCAACCTATACAGCTAAACCCAGTGTTGATTATCCGCAAATGCAGCAGGGA
>NZ_JBLIEK010000068.1:0-20321 GCF_047632995.1 Psychromonas sp. | reverse complement strand
CGAAAACCAGTATTGCGTTACAGCATTCGATAAGGGATCAACCATTACCCTCATGCTGCGCCTTATTCTGGTCTCCGAGCTGAGCCCTGATAAAGCATCTTGAGGTATCATGGGTATAATGAAAGTTCGCCTTAGCCTCATCTACACAATCGGAGTTTTATATGACGATTATTAAGCAACAAGACGTTATTAACAGTGTTGCCAATGCATTACAATTTATCTCTTATTATCACCCGCTTGATTTTATACAAGCGATGGATAAAGCCTATCAAAGAGAAGAAAATCCGGCAGCAAAAGATGCGATTGCACAAATACTCATTAACTCGCGTATGTGCGCCGAGGGTAAGCGTCCCATTTGTCAAGATACCGGTATTGTTAATGTGTTTGTGAAAATTGGTATGGATGTTTCCTTTGCCAGTGAATTAACTCTTCAAGATATGATTGATGCGGGTGTGCGCAAAGCGTATAGCGATCCCAGTAATCCCCTGCGTGCTTCGATCGTTAGCGATCCGGCGGGTCTGCGCACAAATACTAAAGACAATACCCCTTGCGTCGTACATGTTGAGATGGTGCGTGGAGATAAAGTGGATATAACGGTTGCAGCCAAAGGAGGGGGCTCTGAAAACAAATCCAAAATGGTGATGCTAAATCCCTCGGACTCCATTGCTGACTGGGTCGAAAAAACGGTGCCTGAGATGGGGGCCGGCTGGTGTCCTCCGGGAATATTAGGTATCGGCATAGGCGGCACAGTCGAAAAAGCGGCGTTAATGGCGAAAGAGTCATTAATGGATCCTGTTGATATCTTTGAGTTGCAGGAAAAATCAAGAAAAAGCAGTGATAATTTAACAACAGATGAAAAATTACGACTAGAAATCATGCAGCGTGTGAATGCGCTGGGCATAGGCGCACAAGGTTTAGGCGGTTTAACGACGGTATTAGATATAAAAATCAAAAGTTGTCCGACCCATGCGGCTTGCAAACCAGTGGTCATGATCCCAAATTGTGCTGCAACAAGGCATCTTCACTTTGTCCTCGATGGTAGTGGCGAAGCTGTCTTCAATCCGCCGAGCTTAAATGACTGGCCGAAAATCACACGTGAAGTGGGTGAGAATGTACGCCGTGTTAATCTCAACAAACTCACTAAAGATGATATTGCCAGTTGGAAATGTGGTGATACCCTATTGCTGTCAGGTAAAATTTTAACCGGCCGTGATGCTGCGCATAAACGCATTTATGAACTGGTTACGTCGGGAGAAGGATTGCCTGAGGGGCTTGATTTTAACGGTCGCTTTATCTATTACGTCGGACCCGTTGATGCCGTGCGCGATGAGGTTGTTGGACCTGCAGGGCCGACAACGGCAACACGAATGGACAAGTTTACCGATTTTATGCTCAACGATATGGGGTTACTGGGCATGATAGGTAAATCTGAACGTGGACAAAAAACGGTTGATTCTATTGCTAAACACAATTCAGCGTATTTAATGGCCGTGGGTGGCGCTGCCTATTTAGTGGCAAAGGCGATTAAAAAATCACGCGTTATAGCGTTTGCCGACCTTGGAATGGAGGCGATTTATGAATTTGAAGTTGAAGATATGCCTGTTACAGTGGCTGTCGACAGTGAAGGGAATAATGTACATGCTCAAGGACCTGCCATTTGGAAAGTGAAAATAGCCGATATGGGCAGCAAATTATCCTAATAATCGTATTTTTTATTGCTTGAAAAAGAAGAAATGGTATAACACTATTTCTATAACAGTATTGTGTTACTCGATGTTAATAAAGGAATTCTTATGTTCGAACAAGTAAGTATGGCGGCTGCTGATCCGATTTTGGGATTAACTGATGCGTTCAAGAAAGATCCACGAGTTGAAAAAATCAACTTGGGTGTTGGTATCTACAAAAATGAAAGTGGTTTAACGCCAATTTTAGCGACCGTTAAAGAAGCTGAAAAACGCCTGCTTGCAGAAGAATCCACAAAAAGTTATTTATCTATTGAAGGGCTCGCGGCATATGGCAGTGCGGTGCAAAAACTTTTATTTGGTAAAGACTCGGAAATTATTGCATCAAATCGTGTGCGCACCGCCCAAGCACCCGGTGGTACGGGGGCGCTGCGCACAGCCGCTGATTTTGCTGTTAAAAAATTGGGCATAAAAAGAATATGGGTAAGTAACCCGACATGGGCTAATCATGGCAATGTTTTCAGCACGGCCGGTTTAGACGTTGTTGGTTATGATTATTATAATGCCCAAACTAAAGATTTAGATTTCGATGCGATGCTTTTGTCACTGCAAGCCGTTGACGCGGGCGATCTTGTGCTTTTTCACGGCTGTTGTCATAACCCTACGGGTATCGATCTAACCCTTGAACAATGGGAAATAGTTGCAAAATTAATGGTAGAGCTGGGTGCGATTCCATTTTTCGACTTTGCATATCAAGGTTTTGCAAAAGGCGTTGAAGAAGATGCACAAGGTTTACGCATTTTTGCTAAATATAATAAAGAATTATTGGTTGCTAATTCGTTCTCTAAAAACTTTGGTTTATACAATGAACGTGTTGGCGGTATTACATTAGTCGCAGAAGATAGTGAGATTGCAGAGTCGGCATTTAGCCAAATTAAATCGGGCATTCGTTCAAATTATTCAAATCCACCTGCACATGGTGCTGCAGTTGTGACTCTGATCCTTAATGATGCCCAGCTATACAAACAGTGGGTTCAAGAAGTGGCAGATATGCGCGAGCGCATTAAAAATATGCGTGAGTTATTTGTTGCGACGTTAAAAGAAAAAGGGATCTCGGCCGATTACAGTTTTATTATTCGTCAAAATGGTATGTTCTCTTTCTCTGGTTTATCTGTTGAACAAGTCAATCGACTCAGGGATGAGTTTGCTGTATACATTGTTGGCTCTGGTCGTATATCGGTAGCAGGGATGACTAAAGATAATATGCAGCCGCTTTGTGAAGCAATAGCAAAAGTAATTTAAGCTATATATTGCTTTACCAAATTCGCTGAAAATAAAACAAGTTGTTTAGGCAGCCTTGTTTTATTTTCAGCCTTATTATTTCAGTTTTATAAAAGAATTTTATGAGTAGTCGAATTAAAAAAAGTTTGTCATTTCTAAATAACCTAAACAAAATACCGCTTTCAGCACAATCCGTTGATTGTCTTTTCTCATCTAGATCTTTTAAAGCTGAGCTATTAACACAAATAGCCAATGCCAAACATCGAATCTATTTGGCGGCGTTATATCTTGAAGCAGACGAGGCGGGGAAAGAGATTCTGATGGCGCTTTACCAAGCCAAAAAACAGATACCTACTCTGGATATCGTTGTTTGTGTCGATTTTCACCGCGCGCAACGCGGTTTGATTGGTCACAACAAGTCCATCGAATCGAATGCAACTTGGTATCAAGAGGTTGGAAAAGCACAAGGTTTAGGTGTTAAAATAATGGGGCTTCCCGTTAAGCGTAAAGAGTTGTTTGGTGTACAACATCTTAAAGGTTTTATTTTTGATAACCGGGTTCTTTATAGCGGTGCGAGTTTTAATAATATCTATTTACACCACTGTGAACGTTACCGTTACGACCGTTACTGGTTGATTCATAATCAAGAACTGGCTGATTCAATGGTCAATTTCTTAAAAGATGAAATTATCAGCAGCGACGCAGTTGTCGCATTAAACGCTCAATTTATACCTAAAATGTCAGATTTTAAGGTTGCGCATAAGCAGCTTGCTAAAAATTTAAAACAAGCGTCGTACCAATACCAGGGGCAAAATTTATCTGATTCACTATCAATTGTCCCCTTATCTGGTTTAGGTGCGAGACACAACAAACTAAATAACTGTATTCGTAAAATATTACAGAGCGCACAAAATGAGACTGTTATATTTACGCCCTATTTTAACCTGCCAAGGGCGCTATCAAGAGATATTAGCGCTCTATTAAAACGCGGGGTAAATCTGCGGATAGTTGTTGGTGATAAAACTGCAAATGATTTTTATATTCCTGAAGATAAACCTTTTAAGACTATTGGTGGTTTGCCATACCTTTATGAGAGCAATTTAAAACAGTTTGCCGAAAAACATCAGCAGTCGTTGCAAAGTGGACAGTTGAAATTACATCTTTGGAAAGATGGCGCTAATAGTTTTCACTTGAAAGGTATCTATGTGGATAATCGTTTCGTTATGTTAACGGGACACAACTTAAATCCACGGGCCTGGCGTCTGGATATTGAAAATGGTTTGCTGATTGATGATCCTAAACAAGATCTAAAAGGGCTACTGGACCAAGAACTCTCAGAGATACTGAAAAACACCCGAGAAATAACGACCCCCGAACAAATTGAAGGGATCGATAACTATCCGGAACAGGTAAAAAAACTATTATTACGGATGCGTAGAATTAAAGTAGACAGATTAGTGAAAGGTCTTATTTAATGCTCTTGCTCGGTTACATGCTGTTGGGCGCAGTAGCCGGTCTAATAGCGGGTATATTTGGTTTAGGTGGCGGTATTATTATTGTCCCAGCCCTTATTTTTACATTCACTTATCTCAATTTCCCAGCGGAAGTGTTAACGCATTTAGCTGTTGGGACATCGCTTTCTACCATTTTATTTACCTCCCTTAGTGCTATCTATGTTCACCATAGGAGACTGGCCATCAATTGGTCATTGGCTTTTAATCTAAGTATCGGTATGTTATTCGGCGGTTTAATTGGCGCGTATTTTGCCGAGTTTATGTCTGGCGTATTATTACGCCGGATATTTGCATTTTATAGCATCTCTGTTGCGCTGCAAATGTGGTTTTCATGGTTACCCAAGGCAATTCTAACACCACCTAAAAAATTGGGCTGTACTTTATTAGGTAGTGCAATCGGTGTTTTTTCCGGCTTGTTTGGCATTGCAGGTGGCTCATTAGTTGTGCCTATTTTGACGTTATATCGAACTAAAATAACGCAGGCGATTGCTATCTCCGCAGTGACGGGTTTTCCCATTGCTTTGTCGGGGACCATTGGATATATAGTCATGGGCTGGCACAACACAGCATTGCCTGATAATAGTTTTGGTTATGTGTATTGGCCTGCAATGTTGGGGATTGTTTTAAGCAGTGCTATTTTTGCTAAATTCGGTGCGATGCTTGCGTATCGTTTACCTTCTAGAAAACTACAAAAAATGTTCTCTATTGTACTTTTGTTAGTTGCGATTAAGTTGCTGGTTTGATTTTTAACCGGAGAACACATGAAATGATGGTTAATTAGGCAGTTGCAAGCTAAATGGTAAATAGGAGTTGAATTCTTTCTTTTGATACGTATAATTCCGTTCATCAAGTCTTTCACAGGTCTTGATGACAGTGACAATGGTAGGCTTCTTGGTTCCTCGCATTGATAACTTATTAACCTGGTCAGAGCCGGAAGGCAGCAGCCATAGTAGGTGATTCAAGTGCCGAGGGTTTGCTGGGGAGTCTGCCACCCACACTCCCCCCCTAGATCATTATTAGCTTCTCAAAAGGCCTAATTATGAATGAATATAATTCCCGTTTTGATACTTCCCTAAAAAAACAACACTTTCTGCCCAAATATTGGGGTACATGGTGCTTGCTTGGACTGTTATTTCTATTTAGTTATTGTCCTATCAAATTACGCGATCGTTTTGCAGCTATGGTCGCAGATAAGCTCTATAACGCTAAATTTTTAAATAAACGTAAAAAAATCGCATTTACCAATTTAGGGTTATGTTTTCCTAAATACAGCCAAGCTCAAAAAGAGTCATTAATGCGTGAAAACCTACGCGCTGTCGCGCAGATCTCTCTATCACTGGGTGAACTTGCATTTAGAAACCGCGATTTTTTACTAAAGCGTGTCAATATGATTGGCGAGCAGCATATTAAGCAAGCAGAGTCGCAAAATAAAGCGATTATCTTTTTAGGTCCGCACTGTTACGGTCTTGATTATGCGGGTATAGCAGGACTCAATGCCAGAGGCTACCCAATATCCAGCATGTTTAAAGATTATAATAATCCTATTTTTGACTGGTTTGTAACGGGTTACCGGACCCGTTTTACTAAGGCTATTGGCAAAGGTGCTTTATACCATCGTAGCGAAGGTTTAAAACCGGTTATTAAAAGCTTGCGCGATAAAACACATTTTTATTATCTGCCCGATGAAGATCATGGTCGCGATAATAGCCTTTTCACCGATTTTTATGCGACTCAAAAAGCGACCTTACCTATGATTGGCCGTTTAGCTAAATTAGGTAAAGCAGTAGTGATCCCCTTTTTTACTTCATATAATGCAAAAACGACTAAATATGATGTTATCTTTCATGCGCCTCTGGAAAAGTTCCCAACAGGTGATGAGCTGCAAGATACGCTATTGATGAATAAAGCGATTGAAAAACTAATAGACGAGAACCGCAGTCAATATATGTGGACGCTTAAATTATTAAAAACACGCCCGGAGGTGGGGTTAGATATCTATAAATAAATTTACTGCTCTACTGTGCGTTAATACGCTGACCTGTTACCTCAATGCTATCATCACTTAATAAATACAGATAACTCGGCATAATATCCTCTGCTGTTTTTAATCGCGTGCTGTCCTCTGCCGGATAGGCTGCTGCGCGCATTGCTGTGCGCGTGGCGCCCGGGTTTATTGCATTAAAGCGTAACGTGCTGTTTTCATATTCATCAGCTAGTACCTGCATCATACCTTCAGTGGCAAATTTTGATACGCTGTACGCTCCCCAGTATGCTCGTCCTTGGTTGCCTACTGCTGAGGTGGTAAATATTGTTGTAGCGTGTTCAGCAAGGGTTAAAACAGGGAGTAATGCTTTGGTTAACAAAAATTGTGCAGTCACATTGGTCTGTATAACCTCATCCCAGATCGATTTTTCAATTTGCGCAAAAGGAACTAATACACCCAATTGACTTGCATTATGTACCAGCCCGTCAAGTTTCCCATATTCACGTTTAATAGTGTCGGTTAAATCAATGTAATGCTGCTCCGTCGCACCCTTTAAATCCAAGGGTAAAATTGCTGCTTGCTGCTTGCCCAAGGCTTCGATTTGATCATAAACGAGCTCAAGTTTTTTTACTGTTTTACCCAATAAAATAACGCTGGCGCCAAACTCTGCGCATTGTAATGCCAATGTTTTACCAATTCCGGCGCCCGCACCCGTGATCAGGATCGTTTTTCCTGCTAGGGAGTCAGGTTGTGCATGATATTCCTTCATAAACTTTCTCATTTTTTACAAATAAGTGGGAATATTAACTTTTTTTCAACAAAAGTCTCAAACTCTTTTGTGTCGAGGCGAACTTTTTGTCATGATATGCATCGTCAATCTTATTAAATAGGAATATTATTTTGGAATTTTTATCTGAATATGGTCTGTTTTTAGCAAAAGCTGTCACCTTTGTTTTAACGGTAGTCATCTGTTTAGTTGCAGTAATTGCTATCGTGAGTAAGCAGAGGAATAAAAAAGGAGAATTGGATTTAATTGATTTATCAGAACAGTTAAAAGAGACAAAAAATTCAATTGAAGAAAAGTTATTAACTTCTCACCAATTAAAGCTGCGCCATAAAAAAGAAAAAAAAGAACTGAAAGAAAAAGATAAAGAAGCAAAAAAAGCGGCTAAAAATGGACAAGTTGATGATGGCCAACCGCAATTGTATGTGGTCGATTTTAAAGGCAGTATAGATGCAAAGGAAGTGCTTTCATTAAGAGAAGAGATCACCGCCATTTTAAGTGTGGCCAGTGAAAAAGATGAAGTGTTTGTGCGCCTTGAAAGTGGCGGCGGCATGGTTCACGGTTATGGTTTGGCCGCATCACAACTACAACGTATTAAAGATCATAATATTCCATTAACAATAGCCGTTGATAAAGTAGCTGCCAGTGGTGGTTATATGATGGCCTGTATTGCCGATAAAATAATTTCAGCACCTTTTGCAATCCTGGGATCAATTGGTGTTATTGCACAAATCCCCAACTTCAATCGATTATTGAAAAAACATGATATTGAATTTGAGCAGTTAACTGCGGGAGATTATAAACGTACCCTAACCATGTTTGGTGAAAATGATCAGGTTGGACGTGATAAATTTAAGCAAGAGTTACAAGAGACCCATGAGTTGTTTAAACAATTTGTGTCAACTCATCGCAGTCAAATAGATATCGATGAAGTAGCAACGGGTGAACATTGGTATGGATTACAGGCAATTGAACGTAATTTAGTGGATGAAATTTCAACCAGTGATGATTATCTAGTATCACAGTTAGATAACCGCCATATTATACAAATCAAATACACTCAGCGTAAAAAATTAGCCGATAAATTGGGACATGCTGCTTCTGTTGCAGTCGAAAATAGTCTTTTTAAATTGATGCAGTTGAACATTAATCGTTTATTCTAACAATTGATTGAATTTTATACTAAGTGTGAAGCCAACTTCTGTATAGTTGGCTTTTTAACGTATTTATCTGTTTATTATAAAAAAAAGTTTGCTATTTTCTGTTACTTTGGCTTATATGAAAAGAAAATTCACTGGATGAATTGTAAATTAGATTTTCCCCTCTCGAATATAACTACTTTAGGTAGAGAAAAATTATGAGCAAATCACTTGTTATTGTGGAGTCACCCGCAAAAGCAAAAACCATCAATAAATACCTGGGTAAGGATTTTATTGTTAAATCGAGTGTCGGGCATATCCGAGATCTTCCGACCAGCGGTAGTGCCAAGAAAAAAATTGATGCTAAGCCGAATAAGTCTTTAGCAGGCCTGACGCCATCCAAAAAAGAGAAAGAAAAAGCAAAGCGTTCACAGGAAGCGTTAGTGACTCGAATGGGCATTGATCCGAAGAATAATTGGAAAGCGCATTACGAGATACTGCCAGGTAAAGAAAAAGTGGTCAGTGAGCTGCAAAAATTAGCCAAAGATGCTCCGACTATCTATCTCGCAACCGATTTGGATAGAGAGGGTGAGGCGATTGCATGGCACTTGCGTGAAGTACTCGGTGGAGATGATTCTAAATATCAACGCGTGGTGTTTAATGAAATAACTGAAAGTGCCATTCAAGAAGCCTTTCAGCACCCGACACAATTAAATATTGACTGCGTAAAAGCACAGCAAACACGTCGATTTCTGGATCGCGTTGTTGGTTTTATGGTTTCTCCACTACTTTGGAAAAAAGTCGCACGGGGATTATCCGCCGGACGCGTTCAATCTGTCGCCGTACGTTTGTTAGTTGAACGTGAACGACTTATTAAGGCATTTAATCCCGATGAATATTGGGATCTGCATGCAGATGTGCAAAGCGCAGATAAAACAGCTTTACGTTTAGAAGTTTTCAAAGAAGATGGGAAATCGTTTAAGCCAACAACAGAAAAAGAGACGTTTAACGCCGTTGAATCGCTACAATCGGCACAGTACAAATTACTCTTGCGTGAAGATAAACCAACGACAAGTAAAGCCAGCGCACCCTTTATAACATCAACATTACAGCAGGCTGCCAGCACACGTTTAGGTTTTGGTGTTAAAAAGACCATGATGCTTGCGCAACGTCTTTACGAAGCGGGTTATATTACCTATATGCGAACAGATTCAACCAACTTGAGTAAAGACGCGGTTGCCTCTGCGCGTGATTATATCAGTGATGAATTCGGGAAAAATTACTTGCCTGAAGAGGCGCTGGTATATCGCAGTAAATCTGGCGCGCAAGAAGCGCATGAGGCAATAAGGCCATCTAATGTTACGCAACTTGCCGCATTAATTACGGACGTCGATCGCGATGCGCAGCGTCTATATGAACTGATCTGGCGTCAATTTCTAGCATGTCAGATGCTCCCTGCACTTTACGATGCATCGACGTTAGTTGTTGAAGCGGGTAAATACCAGCTTCGCGCTAAAGGTCGTACACTGCGTTTTGCGGGGTGGACAAAAGCCCAACCTGTTGCAAAAAGCAAAGTTGATGAGGTGCAACTACCTGATTTAGCCGTTGGTGAATTATTAAATCTTATCGAACTCGACCCTAAACAACATTTCACTAAACCGCCGGCTCGCTTTTCTGAAGCGGCTTTAGTTAAAGAGCTTGAAAAATTAGGCATCGGACGACCATCGACTTATGCAAGCATCATCTCAACTATTCAAGACAGGGGCTATGTAAGAGTTGATAAACGCCGTTTTTATGCAGTAAAAATGGGGGAGATTGTAAGTGACCGCCTTAGCGAAAATTTTGTTGAGTTGATGAGCTATGATTTCACTGCGCAGATGGAAAGAAATCTTGATGCTATCGCAGAAGGTAAAGCAAGTTGGACAGATGAGCTGGATCGTTTCTATAAAGATTTAACTAATTTATTAGATAAAGCTGAACGACCAGTGGAAGAGGGCGGAATGCGCCTTAATGAACCTGTTATTATTGATGAGATTCATTGCCCTACCTGTGACCGCCCTATGGGCATAAGAACCGCTTCTACAGGTGTGTTCTTAGGCTGTTCCGGTTATGCACTGCCACCCAAAGAGCGCTGCAAAACAACCATTAATTTAGTTGATGGTGAAGAAGGGATAGATGTTTTAAGCGCAGAAGATCTAGAAACTGCCACCTTGATGGCGAAGAAACGTTGTCCTAAATGCGATATGGCGATGGATAGCTATCTGATCGATGAAAGCCGCAAATTACATGTGTGTGGTAACAATCCGCTTTGTGACGGACATTTAGTTGAACATGGCGAATTTAAGATTAAAGGGTATGACGGCCCGCTTGTTGAGTGTGACAAATGTGGCAGTGATATGCAGTTAAAAGATGGCCGTTTCGGTAAATATATGGGCTGCACAAATGAAGATTGTAGTAATACCCGTAAAATTTTACGCAGTGGTGAAGTTGCGCCGCCAAAAGAAGATCCGGTTGTTCTGCCTGAACTGGAATGTGAACAAAGTGATGCGCATTTTATCTTAAGAGATGGTGCTTCAGGCATTTTCTTAGCGGCAAGTACGTTCCCTCGTTCGCGTGAAACGCGTGCACCACTGGTTGCAGAGCTTGCCCGGTTTAGAGAGCGTATATCACCTAAATTCTACTATTTAGCAGATGCGCCGCAACAAGATCCCGATGGTAATCTTGCTGTGGTGCGCTACAGTCGAAAAAATAAAGAGCAGTATGTGATGACTGAAATAGAGAAAAAAGCGACAGGGTGGACTGCAAAATTTATCGATGGGAAATGGGTAGAGGAACAAACTAAAAAAAGAGCGGTAAAGGCTAAAAAATAGTTTTTTTATTTCTTATTAAATTAATAAGGTAGCGCAAGCTACCTTTTTTTTACAAAATAATATGTGAAGCACCTCAAAGAAAAAATAGCCATTTCCTCCGTTTGTTGAACTCATTCAAATTTATTAACTTTGGAAACCATACTATTGCTCAGACATACTAATTTAATATCAATGTGATATTAGAAAGAGAACATTATGTCCCTGTGCTCACTACTGAGTGAATTAGATCGCAAAGTGATCTTGTTCACTTATGAAAAGAAAGGAAAAAATCAAAAATTATTACCCTTTAGTTCATTAACGGATGAATATTGTTCGTTTATTTTAACTGAAGGGGAATATATTCTATGGGAACTCGCAAAAAGAAAACTGACTGAAGCCGAAATTATTGCCCATTCATGGCTTGTCTCTTCAAAAAAAAATGGATCTTTAGTGCTCAAGTTTCAAGAAAATAACCACCTCAATATAAGCAGCTTATTTGATAATGACCATTACGTTGGCCATTGGTTATTAGAGCACGGTATTTTAAAAGTTTATTTCAATTATCAAGATCACGACTATGATATAAACATCATCGCCAATAATAACCGCTCGATTCATTCCGCCCTGCAGATAATTGATGATGCATGCATAGATATTTTAAAAGTTGTCCCTTTAAGCCATGCCAAATATGGAAAAGCTTTAATTGATTAAATAATCAGCTTACTCAGGGAGCAAGGAAAAGCAATGAGCCAACATATAGGATTATTAACCAGAGATACTGTTGCATTAATTCTTGCCGGCGGGAAAGGGAGTCGTTTGAAGCAGTTAACAGAAGATCGTGCTAAACCCGGATTACCTTTTGGCGGGAAATATAAGATCATTGACTTTACATTATCTAATTGCATGAATTCAGGGCTCCGCAGAGTTGAAGTCTTAACCCAATATAAGTCATCCGAATTATTAGATCATATCCAAAAATCGTGGAATAGAATGCCTTGGGAGTTAGGAGAGTATGTCAATATAGTACCTGCACAGCAGCAGATAGGTGATGAATGGTATCGTGGAACGGCGGATGCTGTTTACCAGAATTTAAAAGCATTACGTAAACAGGATTGTAAATATGTGATGATATTAGGCGGTGATCATATCTATAAAATGGATTACAGCCGTATGCTACGCCAGCATGCAAAGCATAATTCGGATATTTCCATTGCTTCAATTCCAGTCGACAGTCAATGTGCCAGTGCATTTGGCGTTTTAAATATTGATGCCGATATGAAAATCATTCAATTCCAAGAAAAACCGGACTGTCCTGCAGAAATACCCAATCAACCTGGGCAATCTTTAGTCTCGATGGGGGTTTATGTTTTTAATTTTGAAATTCTAGAAAAGCTGCTCGAAGATGACGCAGGACGAAAAGATTCAAAGCATGATTTTGGTTATAATATTATTCCACGCGCAATAACTGAACACCATGTAACAGCATATATATTTGACAGCAAAGGTTGCGCTGATGTACAAGCTTACTGGAAAGATGTTGGGACCATAGATCAATACTTCCAAGCAAATCTAGACTTAGTTAAAATTGAACCTGAGTTAAATTTATACGATAAACATTGGCCCATATATTCATTTCAGGAGCAACTCCCCGGTGCTAAATTTATATTTAATGAGGATTATTGCCGAGGACATGCGATAGACAGTGTCGTCTGTGCGGGCTGTATTATTTGTGGCGCGACAGTTGAAAACTCATTATTATCGACACGTGTCACTATTGAAAAGCATAGTTTTGTAAGTCATTGCATTATTTTACCCAATGTAAAAGTTGGCATGTATTGTAATCTTTTCAATGTCATAGTGGTTGATGACTGTGTTATTCCTGATGGGATTAAAATCGGTTACGATTATGATTTTGATAACAAATATTATGAAATATCAGAAAATGGGGTGAGACTTGTGACCCAGAATATGATTGATAACTACCTTAAGGCTGTTCAAGAATGAACGGTTTTATTTTAATTGCGGCTCATAATTTTTAACACTTTGATGTATACTGCACGCTTTGAAATTTTAGGGTGAAGATCAATGCGTATTGCACTCGGTATTGAATATGATGGTGCAGCTTATTATGGCTGGCAGCGTCAAAAAGAGGTTATCTCAGTACAAGAGGAGCTTGAAAAGGCATTATCGGTGGTTGCCAATCATACTGTTATTGTAAATTGTGCCGGTCGAACGGACGCTGGCGTTCATGGCACCGGGCAAGTTGTTCATTTTGAAACGCAGGCTAATCGTAAAGATGTCGCCTGGACTCTGGGTGTAAATGCCAATCTACCCGACGATATAGCCGTTCGCTGGGTAAAACATGTTGATCAATCATTTCATGCGCGTTTTAGTGCAACTGCACGCCGTTATCGTTACATTATCCATAACGGTCGATTCCGTCCCGGTATTTTACGTACGGGGTTAAGCCATTATCATACGCCACTTGATGCCGAACTAATGCAGCAAGCCGGGCAATATATTCTTGGTCATCAAGATTTTACCTCATTTCGCGCGCTGCATTGCCAAGCTAATAGCCCGCTGCGCTGCATTGAATATCTTGAGATCACGCGTCGTAATAATTTTATTATTATTGATATTAAGGCAAATGCCTTCCTGCATCATATGGTGCGCAATATCGCCGGCAGCTTAATTGAAGTTGGACGTGGTAATCAGCCAGTTGATTGGCTAAAAACATTACTTAGCTATAAAGATCGCTCAAAAGCTGCCGCTACAGCAAAACCCGGTGGTTTGTATCTTGTTGCCGTCGATTACCCGGAAGAATTTGATCTTCCCAAATTACCGTGTGGCCCATTATTTCTAGAGATGTAGATTTTAGAGATGTAGTTTTTTAAAGTGTTGCGGATTGGCTTAGAATTTAGAGTGTTGATAAATTATGCAAAAAAATTTAAATGAATGGTTAAGTTACATAGAACAGCTTCATCCAAGCGAGATTGAATTAGGGTTAACAAGAATATCCAAAGTAGCAAAAAATCTTGATTTAATTAAATTTGATGCAAAAGTTATTACCGTGGCGGGTACCAATGGTAAAGGTACAACGTGTGCTTTTCTTGAAGAGATCTTAATACAAGCGGGTTACAAAGTAGGAGTTTATAGCTCTCCGCATATTCAACGCTATACAGAACGTTTACGTATAAATCATCGTGAGCTGTCTGAAAGTGAGCATTGTCTGGCACTTAGCAAAGTTGAAACAGCGCGTGGAGTGACTTCTCTCAGTTATTTTGAATATGTCACCTTGGGCTGTTTGCAATTGTTAAAACAAGCGCACTGCGATTTCATTCTATTGGAAGTGGGCCTTGGAGGTCGCTTGGACGCGACCAATATGGTGGAATCGGATATAAGTGTGGTGACGACTATCGGCATAGATCATATTGATTGGTTAGGTGACGATAGAGATAAAATAGCGTTTGAAAAAGCGGGGGTGTTTCGTGGCAATAAGCCGGCAATTTGCGGTGAATTGAATCCTCCGCAATCGTTAATAGAACATGCGCAAAACATTTCTGCCGATATCATCTATGCCAATAAAGATTTTTATTACCAGGAGCAAGAAAACAGTTGGTCGTGGACGGGTAAAAAAACCATTACGGGTTTAAGTAAAACATTGATGCCTATACAAAATGCGTCCACTGCCTTAGCTGTTATTGAAGCGTTAAATCTTAACCTTGCAGATTCGTTAATTCGTAAATCATTACAGCAGGCTAAGCTTGCTGGGCGGCTACAAAAAATGGAGATGAGTGAGCCGGTTGATATCTATCTTGATGTTGCACATAATCCTCAATCAGCTCAATATTTAGCGAGCCAAATAAAAAAACTACGTGCGGATAAAGGCGAAAATTGTAAAGTGTTTGCGATTATCGGCATGTTAAAAGATAAAGATATAACCGGAACATTCGATCAGATTAACGAGCAGATTGATGATTGTAATCTTATTAGCTTAGATTGTTATCGTGGCGCAACGAGTCAAATACTGTTTGAATATTATCAGGCAAGTAAAAACAAACAAGATGAAGTAAATTGTTTTGAAAATGTCGAGTCAGCTTATAAAAGTGTCATTAACAAGGTTCGCTCATCTGATATACTCATTATTTTTGGTTCCTTCTATACGGTTTCCGATTTTTTAACTTTTTCACAAGGGTAAAACGTGGCTTCTCAGTTCAAAAATAGATTAGTGGGCGTGACAATTTTAGTTGCTTCTGTTGTTATTTTCTTACCATCAATTATTGACGGTAAGAAAATGGCTTATGAAGATGAGTTTGTTGCAACACCTATCAAACCAGAAATTAAAGCACATACATTGACAGGCCAACAAGACGGTAATGAAAGCGCAACAGTTAGTTCAGAAGAGCAGGCGAGTGGCACATTAGATAAGTCGACTAATGAAACTGCGCAAGCTGCTGCAGGAAATGGGGAGTGGGAGGTTGAGGAAGTAGCAGAAACTATTACTCTTGCTTCTACTGAGGTCGTTAAAGAGCCGGAAATTCAATCTGCACCTGCTGTGCTTGAAAAAGCATGGACAATTCAACTTGGCGCATTTCAAAATGCACAAAATATTAATCTATTGCTGAAAAAATTACATAAGGCTGGATTTCAGGCGCATACAGTACCTACTGAGGTTATTGATGGTGAACTGACACGGGTATTTGTCGGCCCAAATGTTTCTAAAAGTAAACTGGAAAAACAGTTGCCTCGATTAAAGCATTTAACTCAATTGAACGGAAAAATAATGCCATTTAATGCGGTCTCCCCTTAGATTCTTTGCAGCATTTGATTTTTAATTCTGCTAGAATGCGCTCGTTTGTAGCGCACCGTTAATATAACTAAGGACCGCAATGAGTTGGTTTGATTTCGCCATTATTGGCATTATAGCTTTTTCGTCACTTATAAGTTTAATACGGGGATTTACCAAAGAAGCTATCTCCCTTATCACTTGGTTTGCCGCCTTTTTTATTGCCAGCAATTTTTATCTCGAAGTTTCCCAATATTTAACGCAACTCCAGGATCAATTAATCCGCAATGCGCTCTCTATTGCCATTTTATTTATAACCGTCTTATTACTGGGTGCATTAATTAATTTTATTGTCAGCCGTTTAGTTTCAGTAACCGGTTTGTCTGGAACAGATCGCGTGATAGGCATGTTATTTGGTGCAATCCGCGGTGTGCTGATTGTCAGTGCCGTACTCTTTTTTATCGATTCATTTACCGCTTTTCATGAAGCTAAGTGGTGGTCGGAATCAACCCTGATTCCTGAGTTCGGTATTATTATCGAGTGGTTTTTTAAACATATTGAAAATTCTTCGAGTTTTTTAAATAACTTGTCAAAATAAATTTATAAATAAAAATTTAGTGGAAATGATGAGCTCGCCTTAGACCATAAATTTTCGGCGAACCTCTTAGTATATAAGCAATATCAACCAATCTTTCACGAACAAGTGTCTGATTGAAAAATATATTTAACATTAATTATTAACTATCTAAAAAATAAAGGCGTGAATTTATGTGTGGAATCGTTGGCATCGTTGGTTTAACTCCAGTTAATCAAAGCATTTATGATGCATTGACTGTATTACAACATCGCGGACAGGACGCCGCTGGTATTATCACCATTGCAGATGATAATTTTAAACAGCGTAAAGCAAATGGTTTAGTAAAAGATGTATTTGACTCTAAGCATATGCAGCGTTTGAAAGGCAATATCGGTATTGGTCATGTTCGTTATCCAACAGCAGGAAGCTCTAGCGCCGCCGAAGCGCAACCCTTTTATGTAAACTCTCCCTGGGGACTTGCATTAGCGCATAATGGTAATTTAACCAATGCAACCAGCCTGCGAAAATCATTAATTAAGTCTCGTCGCCATATTAATACGACCTCTGATTCTGAAGTGTTATTAAATATCTTCGCTGCCGAGCTTGATAATATGGAAGGCGATAAACTAGTACCGGATGATATTTTCAATGCGGTGCGTGAAGTACACAAGAAGGTAGTAGGGGCCTACGCTGTTGTATCACTGATGATTGGTCACGGTTTGGTTGCTTTCCGTGATCCTGATGGGATCCGTCCTCTTGTATTAGGGTCTCGTAAAACAGAAGAGGGCGATATGGAATATATCGTTGCCTCTGAAAGTGTCGGCTTAGATACTATTGGTTTTAAAGTGATGCGTGATGTTGAGCCTGGTGAAGCGGTATATATTACCGAAGATCGTCAACTTTTCACTCAACAGTGTGCGGAAAAAACGAGCTTGCATCCCTGTATCTTTGAATATGTTTATTTAGCACGTCCGGATTCAACCCTGAGTGGCATTTCTGTATATGAATCGCGTTTAGAGATGGGCCGTAAACTTGGCAGCAAAATCAAACGTGAATGGGCTGATATTGAAATTGATGCTGTTATTCCCATTCCAGAAACCTCAAATGATATTGCTTTACAAATTTCACTTGAATTAGGCCTTCCTTACCGCCAAGGTTTTGTTAAAAATCGCTATATAGGGCGTACTTTTATTATGCCGGGGCAAACACAACGTCGTAAGTCAGTGCGTCGTAAACTAAACCCTATAACTGCAGAGTTCAAAGACAAAGCGGTATTATTAGTCGATGACTCAATTGTACGTGGTACAACCTCAGAGCAGATTGTTGAGATGGTGCGTGATGCGGGGGCTAAAAAAGTTTATCTGGCGTCTGCTGCGCCGCAAGTTTGTCATCCCAACGTCTATGGTATTGATATGCCGACAACGTCGGAGTTAATTGCTCACAATCGCACTGTTGAGCAGATCAGCGATTGTATCGGTACGGATGGACTTATCTTCCAGGATCTGCAAGATTTAAAAGATGCAGTGGGAAAACAAAATCCGAATGTTGATGGTTTTGAGTGTTCAGTCTTCGATGGTATTTATGTAACCGGTGATATTGATCAGAGCTACTTTGATTACTTGGCGGGTTTACGAAGTGAAGATGCTAAAAACGTACAAGAGCAGAAAGAAGAGCTTGCCAGTTTAGAGATGCATAACGAATCATAATCTCTGTTATTAGCTAACGCTTAAAAAAACACAACTTTTGTTGTGTTTTTTTTTGGAAAGAAATTAATGATTTCTGCTTTGTAAAAAGCCGCAACTTGTTGTGTTTTTTTGTTTTTACACTGCGTGCTTTTATAAAAAAGCCTCAACTTGTTGTGTTTTTTTTGGAAAGAAATTAATAATTTCTGCTTTGTAAAAACCCGCAACTTGTTGTGTTTTTTTGTTTTTACACTGCGTGCTTTTATAAAAAAGCCTCAACTTGTTGTGTTTTTTTGTTTTTACACTGCGTGCTTTTATAAAAAAGCCTCAACTTGTTGTTTTTTTAGATTAAATTACAGGTATAAAAAAGCCAATATTTAAATTGGCTTTTTTATTTAACGTCAGTTGTTGCTAGTTAGAAATCAGCACTGCCTGGCGCACGTGGGAAGGCAATTACGTCACGGATGTTCTGTACGCCAGTGACATAAGAAACTAAACGTTCAAAGCCTAGACCGAACCCCGCATGAGGAACCGTACCGTATTTACGTAGGTCACGGTACCAGCTGTAGTCTTCTTGATTTAGGCCCATCTCTTCAAGACGTTTATCAAGTGATTCAAGGCTCTCTTCACGTTGACTACCGCCTATGATTTCACCTATGCCGGGTGCTAAAACATCCATTGCAGCCACCGTTTTACCATCTGCATTTAATTTCATATAAAAAGCTTTAATATCTTTTGGATAGTTTTGCAGAATGATTGGCGCACCTACATGCTCTTCGGCAAGATAACGTTCGTGCTCAGATTGTAAATCTACACCCCATTCAACCGGATATTCAAATTTTCTGTCACAATTTTTCAGGATTTCAATCGCATCTGTGTAGTCCATACGTACAAAATCAGAGCTGACGATCTTTTCTAGCCGTGTGATCGCTTCTTTATCTACACGTTGTGCAAAGAATGCCATATCATCAGCACGCTCAGTCAATACCGCATTAAATACATATTTAAGCATATCTTCAGCAAGTTGCGCTGCATCGGCTAGATCCGCAAATGCAATCTCAGGTTCAACCATCCAGAATTCGGCAAGGTGACGCGTCGTATTTGAGTTTTCGGCACGGAAAGTAGGGCCGAATGTGTATACATTCGTTAATGCACATGCATAAGTTTCTGCGTTTAACTGGCCTGATACGGTTAAGAAAGTTTCTTTACCAAAAAAGTCCTTCTTGTAATCAATTTTTCCTGCCTCTGTACGGGGCAGATTTTCTGAATCAAGCGTGCTCACTCGGAACATTTCACCCGCGCCTTCGCAGTCACTGCCAGTGATGATAGGCGTACTTATCCAGTTAAAGCCACGCTCATAAAAGAAGTTGTGGATTGCATGAGATAAACAGTTACGTACACGTGTTACTGCGCCAAACATGTTTGTACGCGGACGGAGATGAGCATGTTCACGCATATATTCAATACTATGGCGTTTCGCCGACATTGGGTAGGTATCAGGATCTTGTACAAAACCAAATACCTTGACCTCAGTCGCTTGAATTTCAAAGTTCTGTCCTTTTCCCGGACTTTCGACTAACTCGCCTGTTATCTGTACAGAGCAACCTGCAGTTAAGTTGAGAATTTCTGATGCATAATTTTCTAAATCAGCAGGTACAACTGCTTGAATTGGATCAAAACATGAACCATCATAAACTGCTAAAAATGAGATTCCTGCTTTTGAATCACGACGAGTACGGATCCAACCTTGGACCGTTACTTTTGTACCAATTGGGAATTTGCTGTTGAAAATTTCAACAATCGCTGTTTTTGACATCAGAATTAGTGCTCCATAATCACAGTTTTAACTGTTTTTTATTAAATATTATAATAGAGCCATATCTTACCTTGGCTAGGGCTAGATACAAGTCTATGATTTGATAATCATTGCTTTTTTTATTGGGATTTATCATGGAACAACAATATGTCAGACAGCACTTTCATAATGCACATGAATGGAGGCGTGTTTTTATTCTCTGGCTGACGGGGTTTTTATTGGCTGCA
>NZ_JBLIEK010000067.1:0-21121 GCF_047632995.1 Psychromonas sp. | reverse complement strand
ATCCGCAAATGCCGCAGGGATTAGGGGAATTTGGTCTTTAAAAATCACTTAATTTTTCGCAATTACTGCTATCGCCTTTTAGCAGCAATAAAAAGCGCCGATAAAAGACCCTATTGCCGATTATTGTTGCAATAAGCCGTTACCACCATTCTATTTTTCATTTTTCTGTAATATAAATTATCTCTGCAAAGGGCTCTTTTTTATTTTCGCTGCTTTTATTGAGTTGGAAATTGTTTTTATTTAAACGATAAAATAGCGAGGTTTGCTCTGTTGTAAACAGCTCAATCACGTAACTGCTGTCGTTTTCTTGTTGCAGCAACCAATATAAGGTCTTCTGCTTAGATTGCGCTTGCAGTGCTTTATATTCTTTATGCGACAAAGCAGTAGGGGATAAAGGTGAATTTAACCCTTGTTTACTTAGCAGCTGCTCTTTAGCAGAAGGCGCGTGTTTGCTCTTAGTCGCGGCAATAACAGACTCGGTATCTGTTCTCTTCTGCACGGCGCTGGCAGTTTCTGCTTTGGATCTGCTTTTCATCATTTTTTTATCGGCAATAAGAGGTGCTTGTACCGATGCAATCAAGGGCATCTCACTTTCTGCAAAAGCATCATCAGCCCCTCCAGCAATCATCTCTTCTTTAAATGTTTGTTGTGCGCCTAAAGACCGCGCCGATTTATCGCTGGAACGGCTTAAATCCAGTTCTGTTACCGATGCAACTAATGACTCACTTTGCTTAGATCTGCTAATATGATCGACAGATGCTAATGTACCTTCATATGCGGGGTTAATAGGGCCGCTTAGTTGATGGTTAACAATTGTTACGCCTAATAGTAGAGAAGCCGCCATTGCAGCAGGGTAGTACCAAGCCATTTTTTTTCGTTTTACAGCAGGGTGTTTTAACGCTTCTACATTGTCGTTGGTTTGTCGGCTTGGAGTTGCATCTATCTGCCGCGTTGGTTTAGTCGCTACTGCTTTATGTGCAGCGGCGAGAATGCGTTGATCTAACAGCTCACTAGGCTGCTCTGTTGCATCATCCCCGGCCTGATCAGACAAATCATCATAAAGTGACTGTATAAAGGCCTGGTCATCTGCCAGTGCTTGATCATCTTGCTTGTTAGTTGTCATAAAAACTTAACCCCTTGCGCATTTTCTGTAACGCATAACGCCAACAGCTTTTTACTTTTTCTCTGTTCTGACAGGTTATCCTGGCAATATCATCGATGCTAAATCCCGCTTCCTGTTTTAATAGAAAGACTTCTCGCTGCTCAAAGGGCAAGGCCGCTATTTGCTCTTTTAACGCGCTAGCTAATGCTTGATTCGCTGTAGCATCTAGTTGCGTGCTGTGATTATTTTCCTCTGTTTGCTGCGTTTTATTACTCTCTTGGTTAGCGCTATCTAAATTATCTAAGCGATCGACAGTATTTTCGCTCTGTTGTTTCTCATATAAGACACTTTTCTTTTGTGCGTGATCAATCGCGATACGCCGAGCAATGGTAAACAGGTAAGTGGTGAATAATGCATTGGCCTGATAACTTGTCCTGTTATTTATAAGTTTAAACCAAGTTTCCTGACACAGTTCTTCGGCCACGGCGGTGGTTAAATTTTGCCGTATAAAAAAACGATAAACAGCCACTTTATGCTTGCCATAAAGCAGATCAAACGCTGCTGCATCGCCCTTTGCATAGGCAAGCATCAGTGTTTGATCCAGTTGTTGTCGGCTTAACTTTTCCTGAGCCTTCGCGTCCAATCCTTTACCCTTATATTGATAACTATCTTTTAAATCTATTTACTGCCAACTCTATCACCGATCTCTTCTTCTACAGTCGGTTTTTTAGTGAGTTGTGGTGCCAATGCATCAGCAAGTTTGACCATATTGATAAATTCCCCACGGTAGCCGTGTTTATCTGTCCCTTTGCCCTGTTGTGCAAGTTCAATGATTTTGTTGATATCCATAGTGGATAGATGTTTACCTCCGCGTAACAGTTGGCCAAAACCTGCAACAGCAGCAGAAAATTGAAAATCTTCACTGGTGGCTTGCATTGATTCTTTAATATCAGCTCTGTTAATGGCTATTTCAATCAATTTACTGCTCTCTTGCTCTGGTAACTTATAACGTAGCTTTAAAAAGGCCAGTTCGTTAAGCGCAATTGCGTTTTCACTTACATCAGCCGTTTGCTGTTTTTTATTTTCTGGAGATTGATAACGCAGTGGATCAACACTTTGGTTCGTTGCACCGTGTAAACTGATTTCATAAATAGCAGTCACCGTATGACCCGCCCCAATATCACCCGCATCAATTTTATCATTGTTAAAATCTTCCCGTTTTAAAGCGCGAGTTTCATAACCAATTAAGCGGTATTCACTGACGATAGCGGGATTAAATTCAATCTGAATTTTTACATCTTTGGCAATAGTGACGAGGGTGGACGATAGCTCTTCCACTAACACTTTGCGTGCTTCGTTAAGGTTATCAATGTAAAACGCATTACCGTTACCATTTTGTGCCAGCTCCTGCATCAAAGCATCATTATAATTGCCGCGACCAAAACCTAAAATAGTCAGCGAAACACCGGATTTTCTCTGCTGCTCAATGCGGTTTTTTAAGGCTTGTTGATTAACCATGCCGACATTAAAGTCGCCATCGGTGGCTAAAATAACGCGGTTAATTCCGCCTTTAATGAAGGACTGATTAGCAAGACGATAAGCCAGTTCAATACCTGCACCACCATTTGTTGAGCCGCCAGCCGATAAACGCGTTAATGCATCAATTATCGCCGCATTGTTGTCACCCTTAGTGGGCTCAAGCACGGTGCCCGCAGCGCCTGCATAAACAACAATAGCAACGCTGTCGTTCTCGGTAAGTTGTTTACTTAACATTTTCAGTGCATTTTTTAATAAACCCAGTTTATCGGCACTGTTCATCGAGCCGGATACATCCAACAGAAACACTAAGTTTGCAGCCGGTCTTTCAGAATTCTGTAGTTTATCTCCCTGAATACCGATATGTATTAACTTTTTTTGTGCATTAAAGGGGCTGGGACCGACTTCGCTGTAAACTGAAAATGGCCCGTTTTCCGGCTGCGCATAATTATAGGAAAAATAGTTGATCATCTCTTCCACTCGAACCGCATCAACAGGGGGCAAGCTACCTTGATTAAGAAGTCGACGTACATTGGAATAGGACGCCGTATCCACATCGATAGAAAAGGTCGAGACAGGTTGCTCGGCCACTAAATAAAATGGATTGTCTGTATTGTGCGCGTAGTTTTCACGATTGCTAAGCGCCATGGTTGGCACTGTTACATCATGGGGAGTAAGAGTATGGCGAAGAGAAGGTTGCACAAGGGCCATTTTAGTTGCTGCACCTTCCATATAATCAGCTTTTCTTTTTTCTAAACGTAAACGTTGCTCTGGTCGTTGTTCACTTTCCATCGCAGCAACTACCTTTATGTCCGTAACTTGTGCACCTATTTCCTTATCTTTAATTAACGGCTGTTCTTTTGGCTGGTCATTATTGACCTTGTCAGGATTATCAACTTGCGGATTTGGGCCACAAGCGGTAACGAGTAATACGCTGCAAAGCGCTGCGACTTGTGCTGTTTTTTGTATTGAATCTTTCATGGTTATTCTCCGTTCTCAGTTATTGCTGTTATACAGTTACTAGCTATAAACGGACGAAGCTTGAAAAGGGGTTAATTAATTTTAAAATAATTTGTAAAGAACTAATAACGGATACGAGCATGCAAATGTGCTGCTCTTAGTTCCTTTTCTCGTCAGACTTATGTTGTTCTCAGCGTTTCGATAAAACTTCTCAAACTAGCGCGTGATATTTACCTCTTTGTAAATGAGCGCTTTTTACCGCCCACACAGACTAAATTCATTCCTGAACTATCTGAATATTAAAATATTTAATTTTTTTAATAATCTAAAAAAGCACCTGAACATGCGGTTTTTAAATCTTAATGATAATCGTTTGCATCTACAAATGATTTCCATTATCATTTGCGTCGTTTTCTATCACTCTATTAAGTACAACGATTACTTTGCTAGTCATTTTCTTTTTGGGTGTAGCGCATTGATTAGATAGAAACATTTTTGTTTACATTTACTTTAGTTTTGGAGATTAAATTTTGTCTAGTGCAGTTATATCGTCGAGTAAATCCACAAACGTTTTTTCCGTGAGCAGTGCTGAGAAAACGGCAATTCAAAATGCGACTGACTCACCTCTTGGAGTGGATCAACAGCTAACAACTGGAGCAGTTGATTTGCAGCATTTTGGTGATCACGCTAATGCCACATCCACTGAAACCCTCTCAGCATTAACCCCTGCAGTGGATGGGCTGGGCGATTCAACCTCATTAGTAACGAGCAACGCAACTGACTTAGCCACGCTTAGCAATTTTGATAGCAGTATACTTTTTGACCCACTGCTAAATCTACTCGAAATAGGCGGGCCAGTTGTGTGGATCCTATCTGTATTTTCTATTCTGGCCTTAACCATCATTCTTATTAAGTTATGGCAGTTTTTCCCACTGCAGGCTGAAAATACCAAAGATGTGAAGCAAGCGCTCAGTTACTGGAAGCAGGGGCAGTTAAGCAAAGCGCAAGCTAGTTTGAAGACCAAGCGTCCGGTCTCCCAGTTGGTAATGAATGCCATGTCAGGGATGCGAGATCAGCAGCCATTAACGTTATTAAAACAGGAGTTAAGTTGCCAAGCGACAGAGAAAATCAATCAGTTTCGCATGCTACTTCGTCCACTTGAGGTGATTGCTAGTCTCAGCCCTTTGCTTGGTTTGATGGGCACGGTTCTGGGCATGATCAGTGCATTTCAAAAGATGGAAGTTGCGGGTAATCAGGTCGACCCTTCCATTTTATCAGGAGGAATTTGGCAAGCCTTGCTCACCACTGCTGTGGGCCTTGCAGTCGCGATCCCTGTTGTTGCGGCTTATAACTGGTTGGATAGAAAAGTTGAGCGGATAAGCGCCAGTATGAACAGTCATGTTACCCGGGTCTTTACTCAGCAACCCGCCGAAATACAAAGCATCAATCACTATACAGAGATACAAAATGCTGCTTGATCTTAACCTGCCAAAACGCAAACAAGCGATTAGCCTGACCCCTCTTATTGATGTGGTCTTTATTCTGCTGCTGTTTTTTATGCTGTCATCGAATTTTACCCAGTGGCGGGCTATCCAATTGCCTGCCAGCAAAGCAGCGCAAGAAGCTTCAAATGAGATTATTCGGGTGGTTTTACACTCTCATGGTGATGAATTTAGTGTCCATGGCAAACGCTACAAAGTGACAAACTTAAACGCCTTGGCTGATCTGATTGCCAACAAACCTCATGCTATTTTTGCGCTGCAGGTTGAAAAGCAGGTTAGCACTCAAGCATTAATCACGCTGCTCGATAAGTTCAAAAAAAGTGGTGCCAAACAGGTTTCACTATCTGGAGTCATACGCTGATGCTAATACCCGAAAATACTAAGCGGCAACCTGCGAGTGATGACAATCTGATCCCGCTGATCAATGTAGTGTTCCTGATGCTTATCTTTTTTATGGTGGCAGGACAAATTCAGCGCTCAGACCCACAGAAAATTGATCCGCCAGATTCGATTAGTGAGCAAGCTATGCAAAAACAAAATACGGCCGAGTTACTGGTGACCCAGAGCGGCGCGTTATACCTAGATGGAAAGGCAACCACACAGCAAGATCTCAGCGAACAATTGCAGCGCAGTGTGACACAAGCGAGCGATCCGCAAAGCTTCACTGTGCAGGTGAAAGTGGATGCGCAGCTCGATGTTGCGCAACTGCAAATAACACTGCGCAGTATTAAGGCTGCTGGATTGCTACGTATCTCTTTGATCACAAAGAAAATAGAGGATCAATTACCATTATGATTTTAGTTCGCCATTACTGCACAGCGATACTTGGCGCAGTGCTTATTCATCTTGCTGGATTATTTCTGCTTAGCTATTCAGTCTCAGGTGGCGCCATGGACAAGGGCGAACAAGGAATTGAGGTTGAACTGGGTATGCTCGGGGATCTGGGCAGTGTCACTGATACACGGAAAAGTGCCGCTATTGAAGCACAGCCCATCGAGGCCAGTGAAATCAGCAAAGAAGCGACAACGGCGCAGCCCATATTGCCAGAGAGTGTACAAAAACCCTCACAAGAGAGTGAACCGCCCGTCGAACTCAGGCAAACCGCCGAGATCAGAGTTAAAAAAGTTGATAGAGAAATAGCTGCGCCTGTATCCGCGGATCCTGTTGAGATAATAGAAACGGAGATAAGAAAAATACCAAGCCAAATCGTGAAAACAATGACAGATCAAGTAATCGATCCTTTACAAGCGTCGTTAGCGAAAAGCGCAGTGGCAACAGATCCACGGACAAAAAATGAACTCAGTACGCTGAAAATGTCGACGGGAAGTGCCAATGCCCTGACCTCGGGAGGAACACCCGGTTATAAGCGAAGCTACTACGCGCTTATTGCTGTCACGCTGGCTAAGCACAAACGTTATCCGAAATATGCCCGTACAAAAGGTCAAGAGGGCACTGTGTTACTCAGTTTCACTGTGCTTAGCAGTGGCTTAGTGAAAAACATTAAGATTAAACAAAGTTCTGGTTATCGTCAATTAGATCGAGCTGTAAAAAAAATGGTCAAAGAAGCATCGCCATTACCACCATTTCCTGCGCAGCAGAGTGAACAGGAAATTATTATAACCATTCCAATTGTTTTCAAACTAAATCAATAGTCACTGAAACATTGGTAAAAAAGGAAGTTATTATGTCTGAAGTTGTTACGCCAGAATTTAGGGTTTCTCACCATACTCACTACGACAGTGAACAAATTAATAAGAACAGTAGTAAAAGTACTAATCTGTTTGTTAGCGGCTCACTGGCGTTAGTAATCTCAACGGCTTTAATTGCCGATGTGAAAGCTGAAGAGGTTAATCTCGATGCCTTATTGGTAGAGGATACAAGCATTGCTGCAGACGCTAATCCTTATTCAGAGCCTGGCGCGCCCTATAAAGCCAAAAAACTTTCCGATAGTAAACGCAGTCGAGATATTGCTGACACGCCTGCAACGGTTACAGTGCTCACTAAAGAGGCAATTGCGGATTCAGGGAAAACAGAGTTAAAAGATATTCTTAGCGCGCAACCGGGGATTACCTTGGGTACGGGTGAAGGAGGCAACTCCTTTGGTGATCGCTACGTTATTCGTGGTTACGAGGCGCGCAGTGATGTGTTTACAGATGGCCTGCGTGAACCGGGTCTTATCTCTCGTGATACTTTTGCCTTAGAGCAAGTTGAGATAAGTAAAGGGCCTAATTCGACATTTGCAGGTCGTGGTTCAACAGGGGGGGCGGTCAATAGTGTGACCAAAAAAGCGAGTTTAGATGATGATTTTGTCAACCTATCTGCAGGACTCGGAACAGATAAATTCCAACGTTATACTGTTGATGGCAACAAAGTAATTAATGATGATCTGGCTGTTCGTCTTAATCTACTTTACGCTGAGAAAGATGTGCCGGATCGAGGTCCTGCTGGAGAGCAACGCATTGGTGCATTGCTTTCAACGGTTTATCAAGTAACCGATGACTTAAAGATCGCTGCAGATTATTACCATTACCAATCTGATGATACACCTGATGTGGGGACTTATCTGGTTGATGGTGAGCCGAATGGCGAACAAGGCTATCCAGGTATTAAAGACCTAGACTTTTTGCGTTCTCAGGCGGATACATTAACCCTCACCATGGCCGTCGATATAAATGATGCAGTACGTCTAGAAAATAAAAGTCGTTACGGCAAAACCTCTAATGAATATATTATGACCACAATACGGTCTGATGGACAAGATCGCACCTTTGCTGGTTGGCAAGACAATGAATACCTAGGTAACCAGACCAACATAATCATTGATCAAGAGATTGCTGGACGTCGCCACACAATTATCACGGGTATTGAGTTGGCCCAGGAAAAAGTACAGGGCGCGACCAGTGCTTGGGCACAGCGCATGGCTGGTGGTGCGTACGATATTGATTTTTCCACTAATACGGCGACCAAACTTGGCGAAGCGACCGATTATAAATTGAATACTGTCTCTGCATACCTAATGGACACCATCACCCTTAATGAAGACTGGGAGCTGTTTGCCGGGTTACGTTATGATTATTTCCAATACGATTTATGGCTTGCTGCATCAAACGGACGTGGTGGCCCGGTTCCTGAGAAAAACTATGGATATTCAGACGGATTTTTCAATGGTCATGTTGGTGTAGTCTATTCTCCTTGGGAAAACGGTAATATTTACGCAAATTGGAGTACTTCTGCAAATATTAATGGTGGCGAAGCGGACTCTGCAGGTAACTGTGGTTACGGCGGTATCTGTACCGATGACGAGGGTAATTACAAAAACGCTGAGCCAGAGGAAAGTGTTAATCTTGAGCTAGGAACTAAATGGAACTTGATGGATGAGCAGTTACTGCTTAGTGCCGCAGTTTTTCAAATTACCAAAGATAATGTTATTGAAGGCGGTAATGATTCTTACGTAACAGGCGGAAATCTTAACACGGGTAAAAACCGAGTTGAGGGGATTGAATTGGGACTATCGGGCAATATTACTAGTAAGCTAAGTGGTCAGTTTGGTATCGCCTTAATGGATTCAGAAACACTGGAGTCTTTTAATGCAGATAATGTCGGTAATCCTAAAGCCAACTTTGCCAAACAAAGTGCTAATTTGCAGTTGCGTTATCAGGTAGTGCCGAAATTGGCAGTGGGCGGTAATGCCACTTACTCTAGTGAAATTTATGGTGGTCAGCCTGATGCAGGCGCATCGGGTAATATTCGCCTCGATGGATATACGGTTTATGATCTCTTTGCCAGTTATCAATTTAGTGAAAAACTTGAACTGCGTGGCAATATTCAGAACCTGACCGACGAAGACTATTACACTGCCGTATACCGTGGGGGAGATATTGTTTATATCGGTGATGCAAGATCGGCCAATTTGACGCTTAATTATAAATTTTAACCGCTGATTGCACATATAGAAACGGCTGCCACGCAAGGCAGCCGCTACTTTAGTCTGAACAATTCCTATTAAAAGTAAGAGATAAAAATGATCATCCCGATTTCATCAGTACTTAGCAAAGATGAAGTGGCGCTTTTCCGCCGTCATCTCGATAATGCTAATTGGCAAGATGGCTGCTTGACTGCTGGCACGCAAGCACTTAGCCAAAAACAAAACCGTCAACTTGATGTTGATTCCAAACTCGCTCAACAATTAAGCGATAAGGTTCTTCATGCATTAGCGCTCCATCCTATGTTTATTTCTGCGGCACTGCCGTTGAAAATATTGCCACCTATGTTTAATCGCTACGATGGCGGTGATCATTATGGTTTTCACGTTGATAACGCAATACGTATCGTACCGGGCACTAGTATCCGACTTCGTACCGATCTTTCCGCTACACTCTTTCTCAGTGAGCCGGAGGAGTATCAAGGGGGAGAGCTGGAAATTGAAGACAGTTACGGGACACATAAGGTTAAGTTAGCAGCAGGGGATCTGATCCTCTATTCATCTACCAGCTTGCATCGTGTCCGTGCGATTGAGCAAGGGCAGCGGACTTGCGCCTTTTTTTGGCTACAAAGTATGATCCGCAGCCATGAGCAGCGTCAAGTACTGTTCGACCTTGATCAAAGTATTCAATCGCTTACCCAATTACATGATCATCAACACCCCGATGTTGTTCGACTGAGCAGCAGCTATCATAGATTAATTCGCCAACTGGCAGATACCTAGAGTAAAACAGATGCATTATATAGCTGAAACGCGTTCAAATATCCCCCACGATCTGGTCAGTGTCAGTGACTACGCCGAACACGCCAAACAACATATAGGTCATGATATTTATGAATATATCGCTGGTGGTGGGGCAGATCAATTAACGCTGCGCAGAAATCGTCAGGCCCTAGATAACATTCAATTGCTGCCAAAAATGCTAAAAGATTGTACTCAAGGTAGCAGTGCATTGCACTTTATGGGCGAGTCATTACGCCATCCGATCATCTTAGCGCCAGTGGCATTTCAAAAATTGGTTCATCCACAGGGAGAAATAGCCACGGCTCAGGCGGCAAGTAGCCTTGAAACAACTATGGTGGTCAGCAACCTGGCCAGTCATAAACTCGAAGATATTGCGCAAAATCTGGACTCAGGTAAATGGTTTCAGCTGTATTTTCAGGAATCACGAGAATTTACTCTGAGTCTTGTAAAACGGGCTGAAGCTGCCGGTTACACTAAACTAATGGTTACCGTGGATACAAGTCTGCATGGAATTCGCAATCGCGCGCAACGTGCCGGTTTTGTGCTGCCTGAAGGGGTTGAAGCAATCAATTTGCGTGATCGTCCGCCGTTACCACGTAAAACCCTATCAAAGCAGCAAAGCATCGTTTTTCAAGGGATGATGACGGAAGCGCCGACATGGGAAGATATTGCCTGGCTACAACAAAACAGCTCTCTCGACATTATTATAAAAGGCATTATGCATCCGGCTGATGCCCTTAAAGCGAAACAAATCGGTGTTGCGGGTATTGTTGTATCCAATCATGGTGGACGTGCTTTAGATTCAATTCCCTCGGCCATTGAGCTATTACCGAAAATCAGAAAATCACTGGGCCCTGACTACCCGATTATTGTAGATGGGGCGATTGAGCGTGGTACGGATATCTATAAAGCGATTGCCTTAGGCGCGAATACCGTGATGGTCGGCAGGCCGCAGCTGTATGCGCTAGCAGTCGCCGGGGCATTGGGCGTCGCCCATATGCTGCGTGTACTCAGGGAGGAGCTGGAAGTAACTATGGCGATGATGGGCACACCAACCATTGGCGATATAACGCAAGACACGATTTATCGGGGTGAGCATCGTTAAGTGCCAACCTTCGGTGGTTGTGACGCCACCGCGATGAGCAATTATTCCTGCAGCTGGTGGGCCGATTCAACTAAAAATAATATAGAATTAAATATCCGTTGCCCTAAAATTCATAAGAACAGATTAAATACGTTATCTATTTTTTTCCTTTTGGATCACCAGAGCAAAGATTGACAGTAACTTTTCCTGCGGGTTTATATTTAATTTATATTATTTATGTTAATGTTTTGTTTTATATCAGTTAAAGGAATTTTTACTTTGGAAGCTTACTCATTAATTCAACTCCAACTGCCAGAAGCCAGGCGTAAAGATAAAGCTTCATATATTATGTTAGACACCTATATCAGTACAAAATATTCTAAACTTGCATGGTACTCTGAGGAAGAGAATTCAATCTTTCTTGATATACCTTACACTGTAGATGATTTTTGCAATTCTCTTCAACACTTAGTTATTGGTTCAGATGAAACATTTTGTACTTTCCGTCATACGTTACTAGAACATCATAAACTTTCGGAAGAAGGGGTGGCATGGTTAGATGACAGGCTCCAGATAAGACTCGAGCTTGCTCAGCAGCTTTTACCAGAGACAAAAGTATATCCAATACCTCCATTTCTTCATCTCGTGACTATTAATTGATATCTTCTCCCGCTAAATCAAGCGGCCTCCTGTGCGCATAATTATCGGTGGGCAGGACTGCTCGATATAGATAAATGCGGTGAAAGCGGTATTCCTAGGTTGAGCAAAGAAAAGGAATGAGACGTAGCAAATGCTGCATTAAAAATCATTTTAACAATCTCCCCATTCAATTGGCATCTTGCTAAGAGATGCTGATATTTTATATCTCTTTAAAATTATTCATTATCGAACTCAATTACAATGAAAATATTTATTCTGCTGTAATTGCATAAATACTTGTACATATTTGCCGATAATGTGAGTTTTTACTAAGAGCTAAAATTTAGCAGCGAATCTTTTGCACTTCTTTTTATATGACTTTTCATTAATGTGATCTGAGTTGTGAGAAAAAAAATATAAAGATCTAACCTTATAAATCATTGCTGAGCACCTTACGCAGTTTTACCATTCAAAAAAGCAGGTAGTGACATTATTTTATAGCTAAGTAAGTGAACGAACATATTGAAAAATCAATATATATACTACGCACAGATATTAACGTTATATAGAACAATAGTTTAGAAGGTTTCTGTGTCATAACTTTTTACACTGCGGGTCGGGCAATCAGCCTAAAAAAGGTTTCGAAAGAACACTCTCAAAGTCAAGTAGATAAGCATGTTACTATTAATTATTAGGAAAAATCATGACTTACCAATCGTACCATCCAACTGTTCCAGACAATGATACGGATAGACTGATTGAACTGCTTGGTGTAACCAATAATATTAATGAAGCAGGTTATATACTGCCTGACGGGCGACTACTGCATATGGACCGCAGTAACTGCTTTAAGCGTAAAAACCACCTGGATATATTAAAACTGTTGCCCTCGTTCAGGGGACAAGAACATTCTATTATTGAGACTGATATGATTGCCTTTATGGCTAAAGAACAACTGGTGCGTTTTTGTATCAACGGTAAAATTCATACAGCAGTTAAACCGACATCGAAACAGTTAAGAAAATTATATAGTGTAGTCACTTATCGCTCTAATCCGTTTGACGTTATTATCTCAAATGCAGCAGGGATGACATTAGCGCAACATCTGATTTCAGGGCCGAGTATGTCTGCTTTGGTAAAGATTTTTAATGAATATTCATCTGCAAATACAAGTAACTTTAATGAAGATGAGTTTTCTATTGAACAAGACGAAAAGTATTTCACATTAATATTCCGCTCGGCAATGAAAACGGTGGGCAGAATGAATAAAAAGAGCAAAATGATAAAAATAGAGCCTCTGTATAAAGAGGCGACGCAACTGTTTATGAACCTGATTAAACAATCAGATGAAGCTCAGCTGCAATAATTAACGCCATCTAGCTCTCTATTTAAATTCCTCATTACAAAAGGCAATACCACGATAGTATTTCGCTCTTTCATCTATTACGACTGATTTAATTTACGCTGTAATAATAATATTTGTTTTATCAATTGTGATTTTTCCAGTCCAGCTAATTCTTTTACCAGTAAGTCGCTATTTATTTCATCTTCGACAGGAGGGCTGGGTAAGGGGATTTGTGCTAACTGCGAGACTAGCTGTTCATTCTGGGCGGTGAGCTGCACAATTTTATGCTTATATTTATCGACTTGATCTTCCGATGTTAATTTTCCTGCCAAAATCAGTTTCTCTAACGTTTTATTGATAGGCGTATCCTTTGCTATTTTTTTAAGATAACTACCCGCTTTGATCGATAGATTAAAAGTATAAAGTTTTTTGCCATTATCGCTGTCACGTGATTTTTTACTACGCCAGGCCTTGAACATTTTATTCCGTAACTCTCGGCCGTCCGCTGTTGTTTCTAATAGTTGGCAGATTTGCTGAAATTGAAACTCATTCATATTATTTATATCTACGCCTATGCCGCTGGTCAGTTTTTGCAGAAGGGCTGTTTTTCGAGTGAGGTAGTTTTTAACCCAGTTGCTGTTTACATCATTCCATTTAAAACCAGTTGGCGTATCAACAGTGATCATGTGAATCTCCTTTAATAATCAATAACCATAGCTTAAATAACACAGCGAATAAATAAGTAAAATAAAAAACGGATCCTATCTCACTATTTCAGATAAAAAATATCACATTAAAACAAGTGATAGTGATGCCATGGCGCGGCGCCACTTGTGGCGTGACTATGCGGCATGACTATGCGGCATGACTAAGTGGCGTCATTAAACAGCTAAGCGAGCAGTGATGCAGTGGTGTGTTAAGTGGTGCTGCTTATGGGGCGTTTTTTTTGTGGTTTATATTTTTATAAGGTGTTGATTTTTAATGCACAAAGGCAGGGGCTCTTGTTTTTCGTTCATATGTGACTCGGATTTTGTTGCCAAATCTACTTGGAATTATTTTAAATAATATACTTACTCAATTTATAAATCGTAACTTCCTCGGCGTGTGATAATGATATTCAGGATTTTTTATAGCGTCTTTTATTTTTAGGAGATGATAACTTTTTTGAAAAATATCACTATTTACAAGAGTAAAAAAACCTTTCTCTGCAATAACGTAATCTATCAAGGGGCGTTCTACATTAAAAAAGATTGCTGAACAGTTAGGCTTACATCCGTCAAAAGATAAGACAGCGTCAGTAGACGTGACTCAATTGTTAAGTCTTCGGAAGTGTCTCGTGTTGCAATAACTAACAGCAGTAGAGAGCTTAAACAGTGCTAAAAGTCTGCTGTTATCTTTGTAAATTAGAGTGTCATAAACACTTCGTAATCTTGATCTGATGACATATAACCAGGCAAATTAATATTTTTTAGCCCCGGATATTTCAGCGCGCTTTGTAAAATCTGATGGTTGTATTTTCCAATCTTGTCATCAGCCAGATAATCCTCAATGGGGAACCATTTGGCGTCAAATATCTCGCTTTCCTGAATGGTGATATTCAATGTTAGCGGCTTGAGGCGACACACTGCATAGATGTTGGATGTGTTGAACTGTCCTTGGTGGTGGTGCCTAAAACCGATAAAACTTTGGAACTCGGTTTGAATGTTGGTTTCCTCAAGCACTTCTCGTATAACACCATCTTCGATATGCTCATACGGCTCTAACATCCCTCCGGGAAACTTCCAGTTGTGAGGGTGAGTTTTAATGTGGTCTTTTTCCCTGATAGTTAGCAGCTCGTTATTGGCATTAATAACCAGTCCTCCAACGCCAATAGAGTGTTTGGCGAAAGGTGGAATAATCGCCCCGTCTTCTAACCTTAAAGTCAACATCATGAAATCGGCATCGCAATGGTGATTCATAAAGCCAGCCTGATATAACTGCGGCAATAAATTAGCACGCGCATTGGGGATCTTAATCCACACCACCTTGATCTTCTGGCTCCGCCATATTTTTAATGACTCGTTGAGCTGTGATGCGAAAATATCACTGCTGTCAGGGAGAGCCTTTGGGGAGACATAAGTTCCACCGTACTGATTGTTAGTGGAATCAAGATAATTCATAGATAGGTCCTTCAAAGTGGTATTTACTGAGGTTAGTGTGAACAAAAAAACCAACTTATTCAATATCAATTTTAGGCGTAAGCTCAGTTAAGCGGAATAATATGGTTGAATTTCTTTGCCGCACTGCAATAGGGGCTGAGGGTCAGATCTATTTTTTTGCTATTGGTAGATTAAGGCATTGATACACATAATATCAACGTTCAGGAGGTATTAAAGCTCAACTGACCTCTGTCAGTTGAGCTTTTGAATTCAACTATTAACCAACGCGTTGCACCGTCAATAGACCAACTTCCATGCTGATTATCCTAACTTCGGTTCCCGCTGCTAGTTGCTCTTCTGCTCTGGTCTGCCAATCGATGCCTGAATAGCGATGAGTGATAGTTCGCCCGAGGGGCAATTCTTCGGTCAATACAAATTGATGACCGATCATGTCATTATTCACCGACTTTGACTTCACTTTGTTTTGCATCCGTTTCATCGGTTTCCAACTGACTAATGCCACGACTGTCGATAATATTGCCGTTGCTAATAATGAATCAAGCCAAGTTTCAGGGATCAGCCCGATTGCCATCAAGAGACCCGTCGCTATGGTTCCTATTCCAATAAAAAACAAAACAAAGGTCGAAAATCCCAATACAAGTACTTCGATGACTAATAAAACAAGACCAAGTACGACTAACGTTTGCGGTAAATTGGATAAGATAGATTCCATGATTAACCTTTATTTAAGCTGTTAATTATAGTCATCGCTTGTGCAACCACGGATGCGGCATCAGTGCCACTGTCTGGTAACAAGACCACCGATGATTCTTTGGCAATAGCCGCCTTAGCTTGAATTGCTTTAGTGGCTAGATCCAGTTGAATTGCCTTTTGACCTTCTTCGGTATTGGCAGCCAGTCCTACCTTGTGTAATGCTTCTGCCTGAGCCAGAGCAACCGCAACGATAGCTTGAGCTTCACCCTGTGCACGCAACACCTGTTGTTCTTTCTCAGCTTCAGCTTTCAATACCACTGAACGTTTTTGACCTTCAGCAACATTAATCGCGGCCTGCCTGTCACCTTCTGATTCTAATATTTGTGCGCGTTTTACCCGCTCCGCTTTCATTTGTGCTTCCATCGCTTCCATTATTGTTTGCGGAGGGACGATATCTTTAATTTCGTAGCGCAGTACCTGAATACCCCATGGACCGGATGCTTCATTAATTGCTGCAACAATATTGGTATTGAGTAGATCACGTTCTTCAAATGTTTTATCCAGTTCCATTTTACCTAATTCAGAACGCATAGTTGTTTGCGATAATTGCGTTACTGCGAAGATATAATCATCGACTCCGTAGC
The DNA here is from genome assembly GCF_047632995.1 of Psychromonas sp. Lineage (GTDB taxonomy): Bacteria > Pseudomonadota > Gammaproteobacteria > Enterobacterales > Psychromonadaceae > Psychromonas. Next base: position 4,731 of record NZ_JBLIEK010000067.1, on the reverse strand, counting down.
TTGCCTTGAACGGATCTAATACTCTGAAATAGAGTATGCCATCAACGGTTAACGAGATGTTATCCTTAGTGATGGCACTTTGGCTTGGCACATCGACTGCTTGCTCTTTTAATGAACGATCCGCACCAATGCGATCCATAAAAGGAATAATAAAATTTAATCCAGCTTCGCGGGTTGATTGATATTTACCAAAACGTTCGATCAGGAAAGCCCGGTTTTGCGGTACAAAAAGGATTGATGATTTTAAGATCACCACCGCCAACACGAGAATAAAAACTCAATTCTCAAAATGTATTCAAATAAAATGTCCATATTAAGTTCCGTTAATAAAATAAAAAAGGTAGATGATGATAACCTGTTGTTTTGATAAATCAAACAACTGCAGAGTAAGTCTTTGTTGTTAAGGGGGGATTCTCTCCATTATTGATTTGATAAAATTAACGGATCTTATCTTTTGCGTATATTCAACGCGATTTTTATTACTGAATCTATTCAAATGGTGTATTTACTCAATCGATAAATGGTAACCATCCTAGAGTAGGCATTTTATTTTTTATTAAGCATCACTAAAAGCTTGCTTGAGTGTAACGGCACTTGTCAGCACACTAAACACTGTTTAAAACACCGTCGTTTACGTCCTATAATTTGATCTTACAAAGCTACCATCATGTCGTGAAGTAGCAGATGAAGCACAATGCTGACCGCATAACCTAGTGCAATTACTGGCGTCCATTTCAGATGACCGAAGAAGGTATATTTACCATGTGCGGCTCCCATCAATGCGACTCCAGCCGCCGAACCAATTGAAAGTAAACTGCCGCCGACTCCCGCGGTTAAAGTGACTAATAGCCAGTTAGCCAATGACATATCCGGCTGCATCGTTAAAACCGCAAACATCACCGGAATATTATCAACAATAGCGGATAACCCACCCACCATAATATTGGCCCATATCGGATTCCACTGGGTATACATAACCTCTGAGGCTAAGCCTAAATATCCAAATAAGCTTAAAGCGCCAACACACATAACAACACCATAAAAAAATAATAGTGTATCCCATTCGGCATGGGATATACGTTGGAACACATCAAAAGGGACTACCGAGCCGATCCGTTTCAGTGCCGCTTCATCGTTATTGGCGAGTGCTCGCTTGGTTTTTTTAGCCAGTGAACTCTTCAATGTGCAGCGTAAAAAATAACCAAAGAACTGTAAGTAAGCCAGTCCCATCATCATGCCAATGACCGGAGGAAAATGTGCAAAGGCATGAAAGCCAACCGCTGTTGCGATTGTTAACAAAAACAACAGCACAATACGTCGTGCGCCACGTTTTAATTCAACATATTCATTTAAGGTATCGGGCTGAGTTTTAGGCACAAAGCGTGACATGATGAATGCCGGTATTAGGTAATTAGCTAAAGATGGAATAAATAAAGTTAAGAATCCGCTAAAGGGTACCAATCCGGCCTGCCAGACCATCAAGGTGGTTATATCACCAAACGGGCTAAAGGCGCCGCCGGCATTAGCAGCGACAACAATGTTTACACACGCAAGGTTAATAAATTTACTATTTTCCCCTGCAACTTTTATAACAACGGCGCACATTAATAATGCAGTCGTTAAGTTATCCGCAATAGGGGAAATAAAGAAAGATAAGATTCCCGTTAGCCAAAATAGAGTACGGTAGTTAAACCCTTTACTTACCATCCATGCCTGTAATGCATCAAATAAGCGGCGCTCTTCCATTGCATTTATATAAGTCATCGCGACGAGTAAAAATAATAGTAATTTAGAATATTCCAGTAAATTATGATCTAAAGCACTTTTGACAATCTCAATCTGCTCTGGTTGTTCTACTACAAAGCCAATCATTAACCAAATTATACCTGCGGCTAATAATACGGGCTTGGATTTACGTAGATTTAAAACCTCTTCGTTCATCACCAAACAGTAAGCAAGCGCAAAAATAATTAACGATACATAACCGATAGTTGATTGAGTTAGATCTAATGTAGGTACCGCAGCGTATGCAGGGAAAGTAGCAAAAACGCCTAAACTGGCAAGTATAACCCGTTGTATTTTCATGAGAATATCAATCCTTTGAAAGTGATTACAATAAGAATAGTCTATTGCAATGTTTTTGTGGTGGGCCGTTGTTGGAACGCCTTGATTTATTTAAATAACTAGAGTTATATCCATTTGAAAGCGCTTTGTTGTTTTAAATACCAGATAAGGGCAGATACTTCTGTAGCACTTATTTCCAGTACACTGACCGTGGGTATTTCTACACCTTTGTGTGGCGTAGATGGCAAGATTGCTTAAGCAATTTTTGTGAGCTATAGCTTTGATATGCAAAATATAAAATGGCTACATTAGCTGAAAGCGAGGTTATATATCATGAAACAACCATGCTGCTTCGTCACTCTTGTGACTATTGAACTGCTAATCCCGCATGCCCAATCACTTAAAGAGAAACGACGCGAGGTGAGGGGACTAAAGGATCGCATCCGCAGCAAGTTCAACGCCTCTGTGTCTGAAGTGGCATATCAGGATAAATGGCAAAGGGCGGTTTTGGCTATCTGCCTTGTGGGAAGTGACAAAAGTAAGTTGCAGTCAGATACTGCAAATATTCGTAACATTTGCGAAGCGACCACAGATATTGAGCTCACAGCCATCGAGCAGGCGTGGCTGTAATTCACAAGATAAATTAACAATGAGTTAATTCAAAAGGGATTGAGGGCTTACGGCATAAAAATCATAGTGGATAACTGCTTGCCATTGGCCAGTAGTTGGCGTTTAATGATGAATACTTCATTAAACCGTGATCTTGAAAGGGCTTTTTCCACATTAGTTCATGCCCATGCCGGGCGTACACAAGGCAATAAAATCGGAGGCATGACGGCTTGTGTTATTTTGCAAAAACAAAATATGCGCCAGTGTTTGAACTGTTATGTTTCAATATTAATTATTAAGGAGTCGTCATTATCGAATCATTAATTGAATATCCATTTTTATTGGTGCCGTTAATCTTTTTTGCAAGAGTAATTGACGTTTCTCTTGGAACATTTCGAACAATTGTGATTTTTCGCGGCCACAAATTTCTAGCCTCATTTATTGGTTTTTTTGAAATAATTGTTTGGTTAGTTGCAGCAGGGCAGGTCTTAACAAACCTTGATCAGTGGTATCTTGCATTGGCCTATGCCTGTGGTTTCGCCGTTGGTAACTATGTTGGTATTTCGATTGAAAACCGTTTTGCAATTGGTAATGAACTTATACGCTGCATCTCCTTCAATCGTGATCTCCTCGCAGGAAAATTACGTGAGGCGGGCTTTAAAGTGGTTTCATTCGATGGTGATATGGGGGAAGACTATCCTGTTGAACTTCTACTTATTATTGAAAAAAGGAGGAATGTTCCTTCGCTTATCCAGTTAATTAAAGATCTTGATCCGACTGCAGTTTATTCCGTATCGGATGTAAAAAGCGTTTATGAAGGGCCAGATATTCTGCCTCGACATAGTCTATTACATAGTACATTAATGCAGCTGGGGAAGCGTTGATAACGGTAAACTTAGGGTTGGTAGTGCAGTTTCATTTTTGGTAAAACTGCACCTTGATTAATGAATTATGCTTCTGCTTTTAATTCAATATTATCTGCCTGAATAAATGCAGGGTGCGTGGCTAATTGCGCAGCATACGCTGCAATGTTCTTATACTTTTCAAAGTCACCATTATTTTTCACTATTTCAACAATGAAGGACATCATGATGTCTGCACCGCTGAATTGGTCTGCGACTAAATAACGCTTACCCGCTAATGATTCATCGAAAAAGCTAATCACTTTTTCGCTCTCCAGATCAGCATAACCGGCCAGAAAATTAGTTTCGCAGCCATCTTTTGCGACAAACATTTTTAACAGCAAAGGTAAAATCGCAGAACTTTCAGCAAAATGGATCCATTGAGAATATTCAACATACTCTTTTGTTCCGCGCTTGGGAGCGAATTGACCATCAGCGTATTTATCAATCAGGTATTCTGTTATTGCGCCCGACTCAGCTACTATTAAATCATCATCTTCAATGATAGGAGACTTACCTAACGGATGAACTGATTTAAGCTCTACAGGTGCAAGGGATGTTATGCTGTCACGTTGATACGCAACCACCTCGTACTTTACCTTAAGCTCTTCCAGCAACCAGATGATACGTTTGGAACGCGATCTGTTTAAGTGATGTAATTTAATCATTAATATTTACCTTTGATTTATTATTATAGTGGGTTGTTTACTTTAACAACCAATTTTCCAAAGTTCTTACCTTCAAGCAGTCCCATAAAGGCTTCAGGCGTATTATCTAAGCCTTCTATCACTTGCTCTTTATATTTCACTTTGCCTTCTTGAAGCCAGGTGGTCATATCGGCAGCAAATTCGTCATAACGATCTGCATAATCATCAAAGATAATAAAGCCCTGCATTTTAATGCGTTTCACCAAAATTGTTCCCATCAGCATAGACAGACGATCCGGACCGTCAGGTAATGATGTTGCATTGTATTGCGAAACTAAACCACATACAGGCACTCTAGCACCTGTATTGAGCAACGGCAGAACCGCGTCAAATACTTTCCCGCCTACATTTTCATAGTAGACATCAATGCCTTTATCACATGCATTAGTTAATTGCTGTGCAAAGTCTTCTGCTTTATGGTCAATACATTCATCAAATCCCAGCTCTTC
>NZ_JBLIEK010000066.1:0-21170 GCF_047632995.1 Psychromonas sp. | reverse complement strand
ATATAACAGCACCGTATTCATCAAGGCGTGCTTTAAATTCTTCATATTTTGATTCAACAACAATAACAGCCTGCTCAGACGCACAAATCATACCGTTATCGAATGTTTTTGACATTAGGATTGAAGAGACAGCACGTTTGATATCAGCTGATTCGTCAATAACAACAGGAGTATTACCCGCGCCAACACCGATTGCAGGGTTACCTGAAGAGTATGCCGCTTTAACCATGCCTGGACCACCGGTCGCAAGAATGATGGCAGTATCGTCGTGCTTCATAATGGTATTAGTCAGTTCAAGAGATGGAGTATCAATCCAACCGATAATATCTTTTGGTGCGCCGGCTGAAACTGCCGCTTCTAAAACAAGTTGAGCTGCGTAGTTTGTACATTTTTTAGCACGTGGATGCGGTGCAACAATACAACCATTACCTGTTTTAAGCGCCATTAACGTTTTAAAAATAGCCGTTGAGGTTGGGTTAGTCGTTGGGATAATTGCGCAGATGATGCCCATAGGTTCAGCAAGTGTAACCGTATTGAGAGAATTATTGCGTGATAATTCACCAACAGTTTTAGTATCTGCGTAGCTGTTGTAAATGAACTCAGAAGCAAAGTGGTTTTTAATTACTTTGTCTTCCATAATGCCCATGCCTGTTTCTTCAACAGCCATTTTTGCAAGTTCGATACGGTGTGTTGAAACTTTCAGTGCTGCCACACGGAAGATTTCATCAACCTTTTCTTGTGAAAAAGTTGCATACTCTGCTTGAGCGACTTTAACGCGCGCAATCAGGGCCTCTAATTCAGCAACTGTGCTTACTGTCATAATATTCTCCTAAGGATTTATAAAAATAAAAGTTAAAAATGTTTTAATAAAACGACGAACGTTGACCCGAAACATAATCTTAGTAAAAAACTTTCACATTATTATAGAAATTTGCTTTTTTGACGCATTGATCGAGATCATATGTAAGTAAATTACAGAATAACAATAAAAAAATAGCGCGATCTTAAAATGCAGCTTTAAAGCGCAACGTTTGTGATCTTAGAAAGTTATTTTCTACTATTTGTAATTTTATTACAACATTTTAGCATAGACTAAATAACGAAATCAAAAAGTCTTTGCGTATAAGCGTAAGCGGTAATAAGCTCCTCTATTACTTTAACCATTAGATGAGATTGTTATGCTAAATGTATCAACATTTGCCCGCTGTACATTATATTTTTCAGCGATAGTTATCTGCTTGGCGGGAATTAAAATTGCAGCCCCGATTGTTGTACCGTTTTTACTGTCTCTCTTTGTGGCTATTATTTGCAATCCTGCGATTAATTTTTTAGCGCAGAGGAAGGTGCCGCGTAGCATTGCTATTGCGCTAGTGGTTATTTTTATCTTCTCACTGTTTATCGTTTTAGGCGGAATTATAGGCTCAGCAGTAAATGGTTTTAGGCTGGCGGCGCCTACCTATGAAGCGCAATTGGCAAATGAAATTGATTGGTTAATAAGTTGGATGGGTCAACATAATATCTCTATTTCAATGAATGAGATACGGGGCTATTTTGATCCCGGCAAGGTGATGACCTTAGTGACGACAACATTATCTGGTTTTAGTAGTGTATTAGGCAATGTCTTTCTATTGTTGCTCACCGTGGTATTTATGCTTTCAGAGGGGCCGGGTTTTACCAGAAAACTGCATATCGCCTTTGATGATTCAGCGACAACAAAAAAGCGCTTAGATCACTTCTTAAATATGGTTAATCGCTATATGGCGATAAAAACGGTTATTAGTTTAGTCTCAGGTTTAATTATCGGCTTGGTTTTATGGTTGTTGGGTGTTGATTTTTTTGTATTGTGGGCTTTATTGGCCTTTTTACTCAACTATATCCCTAATATTGGATCCATTATTGCGGCTGTACCTGCTGTTATCTTAACTTTTCTGCAGCTTGGTATGGGCTCTGCCGCAGTGGTTATCGGTTTGTTTGTTGGTGTTAATATGGTGATGGGTAATGTGATTGAACCTAAGTTTATGGGGCGAAGCTTAGGTTTGTCGACCTTAGTGGTATTTTTATCGTTGATTTTTTGGGGCTGGTTATTAGGGATGGTGGGGATGTTACTCTCTGTTCCATTGACGATGATTTTTAAAATTGCCATCGAAAATAGCAAAGAAGGGCGTTGGTTTGCTATCTTACTAAGCTCAGATGAAGAGATCGACGCGCTGAAACCCGTTATAAAAGAAGATAATTAAAGATGAATATAGTAGAAAATATCAACTGGTCAAAGGTTGTCTCACTGCCTGAAAATGAGATGCAACGTTTATTACATGGGCGTGGTTTTTGTTTCTCAGACTGCACTTATATTAATATCGACTGGTTATCGCCGGTGCTGTTAATTATTTTATATAAAGAAGTCGAAGAGAGTTGGCTAGACAATCTTAGTACGCAGTTACTTAGCAAAATGACGGAATTAGGATTCACTGTAAAAAGTATCCTAGTGCAGCATCGTTGCCGAGACTTTGCACCGACAGCGCTGCTGTTTGGCGAGGAGATCTGCGATTTGGTCGCCACAGAAAATTCTCTTAACTATAAAATTAACCTCGGCAGCAAGCAGAACTACGGCATCTTTTTAGATATGAAAAACGGGCGCCAGTGGGTACAAAAAAACAGTCAAAAAAGACGCGTATTAAATCTCTTTTCATATACCTGTGCATTTTCCAATGCGGCCATCGCGGGGGGGGCAGATCAGGTTATCAATCTGGATATGAGTAAAGCGGCGCTGGCAGTTGGACGGGATAACCATAGATTAAATGGGCATGATTTAAGTAAGGTTAAATACTTAGGGCATGATCTTTTTAAATCCTGGGGGAAGATTAAACGTTTTGGACCTTACGATATTATTATTGCTGATCCGCCTTCACTACAGAAAGGCAGTGTCAATATAAAGCGCGATTACCCGAAGATTATTCGCCGCTTGCCTGAATTGTTGAATGAAGGGGGGATGGCGTTATTGTGCTTAAATTCACCCGATTTAGATTTCCAGTTTTTAATTGAGACACTGCATATTGAGTGTCCGCATGCGCAGATTATTAAACGGATAACCCCACCCGATGAATTTTCAAATATCGATCCGGATCGAGGGTTGAAATGCGTACTAGTGCAGTTTTAACTAACTGATAATTTTTATATTACATATAAAAAAGCCCCGCTTTGTCAGACAAAGCGGGGCTTTTTCTCAAGGGCTATTGGTTATTGCTCTGACACTACCAGCTCTTGATCTGCTTTTGCTTTATCGGCAGCTTGTGTTGCCTGAATTGCAGTAAGCGCGATAGTGTAAACAATATCATCAACTAATGCGCCGCGAGACAAGTCATTGACCGGTTTACGCATACCTTGCAGCATTGGACCAATACTGATTAACTCTGCACTTCGTTGCACTGCTTTATAAGTGGTATTACCGGTATTTAGATCTGGAAAAATAAATACGGTCGCTTTACCTGCAACAGGGCTATTCGGAGCCTTGCTCTTAGCAACATTTTCCATTACCGCCGCATCATATTGAAGCGGGCCATCAATAAGCAGATCAGGGCGACGTGCTTGTGCTATTTTGGTTGCTTCACGTACTTTTTCTACATCTGAGCCTGCACCTGAAGTACCGGTCGAGTAGCTGATCATCGCAACTTTAGGATCAATACCAAAAGCGATTGCGGAATCTGCAGACTGAATAGCGATATCGGCAAGTTGCTCAGCAGTAGGATCTGGATTGATTGCACAGTCACCGTAAACCAGTACTTGATCCGGTAATAGCATAAAGAAGATTGATGACACTATATTAGCATTAGGTGCTGTTTTAATGAGTTGTAGTGCTGGGCGAATCGTATTAGCTGTGGTATGAACCGCGCCAGAGACAAGACCGGCAACTTCATCTTCAGCCAACATCATAGTGCCCAATACAACTGTATCTTGCAGTTGTTCACGGGCAACAACTTCGGTCAGGCCTTTAGCTTTACGTAATTGAACCATCGGTGCAACGTAACGCTCAATCACATCAATTGGATTAATTATTTCCACTTCATCTGTTAATACGATCCCTTGCTGTGTTGCAATTCTCAGAATTTCGTCAGGGTTGCCTAATAAAACTGGTTTTGCAATACCGCGTTGCGCGCAGATAAGCGCAGCCTGAATTGTACGCGGCTCTTCACCCTCAGGTAATACAATGCGCTGACTTGTTTTACGTGCGAGCTCTGTTAAGTGGTAACGGAACGCAGGCGGCGATAGACGGCGAGATAAAGATGAATCTTCGGTCAGCGTATTTAACCAATGGCCATCGATATGACTGGCGATGTATTCCTGCACTTTTTCGATGCGCTCAACATCATCAACAGGAATTTCCATATTGAAGTTTTGTAGGCGCTGCGCTGTTTGCCAAGTGTTACTCTTAATGAGTAATACCGGTAGACCAGATTCCATTGCGCGGCCGCACAGTTTCATTACTTCATCTTCCGGCGGATAATCACCGGTTAACAATAAGCAGCCGATTTTCATACCGTTCATTACAGCAAGGCAAGCAGCAATAATCACATCACTACGATCGCCGGAGGTTACCAGCATTGATCCGGCTTTAAAGTGCTCAATCATATTCGGAATAGAACGGGCACAGAAAGTGACGCTTTGTAAACGACGTTTATCAAGATCACCTTTATTTAATATCTGTGCTTCTAGGTGAGCAGCAAGATCTTTGACACGTGGCGCAATAAGATCTGCGCTCCACGGGATGCAGCCAAGAATCGGTAGTGGGCTTTTGCTGAACATCTGCAATACTTCGAGATTGCTGCTTGGTGCAGTGGTCGGAATATCAAACATTTCGGTTAAATCGGGACGTGATTTATCACTTTCATCAATCGGCGCGCCAACTTTATTAATAATACAGCCTGCAATACGATTATTCTTTTTACCGCCAAAAGAGGAGACCGCAATTTCTATGCGCTCTTTTAATTGCTGTGAAGTGTCATTACTCGGATGAGTAACAAAGACTATCTCTGCGCCTAAGGCTTTGGCAATGCTGTGGTTGATTTCGTTGGCAAACTGATGCTTATCCGTTGGCACAAGCCCCTCAACAATAATCACATCACTCTCTTTTATGCCTTGACGAAAACGTTCAACAATATTTTCTAATAGGTCTGATGTTCTGCCAGAGGAAATAAGGTTTTCTGCGTATTTGATTGCAAACGGCTCAGGCGGATTGATTGATGAACCATTACGTAACGTAGTCGTTGAACGCTCCGGTCCGGTATCCCCCATACGAGGTTGAGCAATCGGTTTGAAAAAGTTAACGGCGACACCTTGGCGCTCCATGGCGCGGACCATACCAAGACTGACAGAAGTAACACCGACACCAGAGCCGATGGGAATGAGCATAATTGTGCGGGGCATGACTATTCCTTGTAGAGATAGAAGTTAGAGAAAAAAGAGGGGGTATTTCCCCCTGTCTGTATTAATAATTATTGATTTGAAGCGAGTTTTACTGAATCTTGTGCAATAACCCACTCTTCATTTGTCGGGATAACCATTGCAATAGGAGAACCATCTACGGTAATTGTGCCTTGCTCACCCAATCTGGCTGCTTTATTCTTTTCGTCATCAATTTGATAACCGAAGATAGACAATAATGCTAAGACTTGTGTTCGGATAAGGTGAGAGTTTTCACCGATACCACCGGTAAAGACAATTGCATCAATACGACCGAGTGGAACAGCATAAGAAGCGATATATTTCGCTAAACGGTAGCTGAACATCTCCATTGCCAGTGTTGCTCTTTTATTGCCTTTTTCATTCTCTGCTAGAATGTCGCGGAAATCACTAGAGATACCGGAAACACCTAAAAGACCACTCTGTTTTTGCAGCATATCCATTACACCTTTCAGGCTGTAACCTTGACGTGTTACTAGGTATTCGATAATACTTGGATCGAGATCACCACAACGCGTTCCCATAACCAATCCTGCAAGTGGTGTCATACCCATGCTGGTATCTACACATTTACCATTTTTAATGGCTGCCACAGAGGCGCCGTTACCCAAATGTGCAGAGATAATATTAGTATCTTCAACTGCTTGGTTTAATGCTTTTGCTGCTTCATGCGTCACAAACAGGTGACTCGTGCCGTGCATACCGTAACGACGAACATGCGCTTCTTTATATAAATTATATGGTAGTGCATACATAAATGCTTTTGCAGGCATTGTTTGATGGAATGCAGTATCAAATACGGCAATTTGAGGAAGTGTTGGAAAGGCGGATTGTGCGGCTTTAATACCTAAAACATGTGCGGGATTATGTAGCGGCGCGAGAGATGAACACTCTTCAATCTCCTCTAGTACAGCATCATTAATAATAACCGACTCAGTGAACTTTTCTCCACCATGAACAATACGGTGACCAACTGCTACAAACTGCTCGGCTAACCCCTCTTCTGTTTTGATGATCTCTTCAACGATATAAGAGATTGCTGCTGAATGCGCACTGTGAGAGGGGAGATTGGCGGATTTTTTCTTTCCTGCAATTTTCCATTTAATGCGCGCATCAGGAAGATTAAAGCATTCAGCCAGACCGCTAATAATCTCATCTCCACTGTTGGAATTAATGACTGCAAATTTAAGGGACGAACTACCACAGTTCAAGACAAGGACAAGTTTGTTGTTCATAAAAAGTTCCAGTAAGTAAATTGATAATATCAGCATCTTACTCGGTGGATGCTGAATAGCGTTAATGCTGAGCTAAGCGTCCAAAATCTATCACTATTTGTTCGGGTATTTTGCTCAATTTCTGTTGATTTAAGTTTACGCCGATGTGCTTAAATGACAATCAAGAATTTAGAATAATAGATTTAAAAGTAAATTTTTCATTAACAAATTAATGAACTTTTGTTAATGTTAGGTATGGAAAGAGATTCACTGAGGAGAGCTGTTTTTGAATTCATTTTTTGCTGTTATTGCGCAAGGCGATAAGTACCTACAAAGCTGGCCAAAGCAAAATGTATTAAACTGTTTGTTTGCCGACAGCAAAGTTGCTTTTTACACGCGCTTGTCAATCAAAACTACGCCTGCTTTTATTATGTTAATTATCGCATTGAATATTGCGCTTCCTGCTTTATTTAACTGGCCTGTAACGGCTACATTCATCCTGTTTCTGCTTGGGCTACCTGTTCAGGGGCTATATTGGTTAGGTAAACGTTCACAGAAATTATTGCCGAATCAATTATTACCCTGGTATACCGCTATCCATAAAAAGCTTAGTGGTAATAATGGCAAACAAGCTGTTATTTTGCAGCGTCCCTCTTATTTAGACTTGGCGTTATTGCTGACTCATGCCTTTAAATTGGGCGGCGATCAGTTTTTACAGCAGCATGAGCTCATTTAAGTTTTATTATCGCTTTTGGTAAATTTCGATATTAAAATCACACTCAATTTCCCAGTGTTTTTCGGCTAATAAATCCACCATTTTTTGTTCACTAAACTTCCAGGCAAACGGGGTCATATTGATTAAATTTTGCAGTATCGCCGGCGAGTCAATTGTAAGCCGATAATTAAGATTTACCTGTTTAATTTTATTAAACCCGGCAGGCGCTGAATTATCCTCGACATGTTCATTTACTTGCTGGTAAATTTTTTCTCGCAGTTCAAACAGATGACGCGGGGCGGGTGTGACGGTTATCAGATAACCAGCTTGTTTGACCAAGCGCTGCAGTTCACTTTCCAGTGACGGTGCATAGATTCGGATTAAGGCATCTAAACTATTATCCGCCAGCGGTACATCGTATGCACTGGCGACACAGAAGTTAATGTTTTTATAACGCTTAGCCGCATAACGTATTGCCACTTTGGAAATGTCCAATCCGTTAATCACAAACTGCTCTGGGAGTTGCGCGGCTAGACGCGCAGTGTAATAACCTTCGCCGCAACCTAAATCAAGAATTTGAGCCTGCTCTTTGTCTGCTATGTATGCAGACACTAACTCACTGACTTTTTCCGCTAATGGCAAATAACCGTCGCTGTTTAAAAAAGCACGCCTTGCCTGCATCATCTCTTTATTATCGCCCGGATTTTTTGAGTTTTTGGCATTCACGGGGAGCAGGTTTAAGTAACCCTCCTTGGCAATATCAAAATGATGATTGTTGGCACAGATCTGGGTGTTATTGGTCTGCTGTAAAATTGTCTGGCAAAGCGGGCAAATAAAAGGAGTCATAATTGGGCTCTATCAAGCGGGCGAAATAATCTATTAATCAGTAGATCACACAGTCATGGTATTGCAAAAGAATCTCTTTTATTTTGTCCATACTCTCATGAGTTGGCGGACTTACGCCATCGAGCGGGTAGATTTCTCCCATTGCAGTCCATTTATGCTTACCGAGTTCATGGTAGGGTAACAGCTCTATTTTTTCGATGTTTTTCATCGGCGCAATAAATTTACCCAGTGCATGTACATCATCGATACAATCGGTATAACTGGGTAAAACCACATAACGCAAATAGACCGCTTGATTACGCTGGGCTAAATATTTTGCAAACTCAAGCGTGTATTTATTACTAACATGGGTGAGGTCGATATGCTTTTCATTATCCATCTGCTTGATATCCAATAACACCAGGTCAGTCACATCGAGCACACCTTTAACAGTGTCATCGATTCGGCGAACAAAGCCATTGGTATCAAGGCAAGTATGAATGCCTTCCATTCTACAAGCGCTAAAAATGGCTTTAACAAACTCTGGTTGCAGCATAGATTCGCCACCAGAAACGGTAACACCGCCACCCGATGCATCCATATAATGACGGTATTGCACAAGCTCGGCCATTAATTCATCAACGCTCATTATTTTGCCACCTTCAGTATCCCACGTATCGCGGTTATGGCAGTATTTACAACGCATTAAACAGCCCTGTAAAAATATAATGAAACGGATCCCCGGTCCATCGACGGTACCGCAGGTTTCAACAGAATGAACTCGCCCAGTTAATGACATCAAAGCCCCTTTAAAACTGATTATTTGATCTTTTTCTTGGTAAAGAGAGAGATTAAATAATCACTTTATTGTAGATAAAAAGAAAGGTTTCATCCCGAAGAATGAAACCTTTTTGATTATAACAGGCTAACAAAAAAGTTAACCTGTTTATCTATTTTATTTACAGGTTAGCTGTAAATGTACGTGAGATAACATCGTTTTGCTGTTCTTTAGTTAACGAGTTAAAGCGTACTGCGTAACCAGAAACACGGATAGTCAACTGAGGGTATTTATCAGGATTTTCCATTGCATCTACTAACATTTCACGGTTCATTACGTTTACGTTTAAGTGCTGACCACCTTCAATTTCAGGTGTGTGCTTAAAGTAACCGTCCATCAGACCCGCTAAGTTTGTTTTTTGTGAGTCGTCAGTTTTACCTAATGCATTCGGTACGATAGAGAAAGTATATGAAATACCATCCTGTGCGTAGGCAAATGGTAGTTTAGAAACAGACGTTAATGATGCAACCGCCCCTTTTTCATCACGACCATGCATTGGGTTAGCACCTGGCGCAAATGGCATACCAGTACGACGACCATCTGGAGTGTTACCTGTTTTCTTACCGTATACCACGTTAGAGGTAATAGTAAGGATAGACTGAGTCGCACGTGCATTACGATACATTTTGTGAGATTGAATTTTCTTCATGAAACGCTCAACAAGATCACAAGCCATATCATCAACACGAGGGTCATTGTTACCAAATTTAGGGTAATCACCTTCGATGTCAAAATCAATTGCGATACCGTCTTCATCACGCACAGGTTTAACCGTTGCGTATTTAATGGCAGAAAGTGAATCTGCTGCAATTGAAAGACCGGCGATACCACAAGCCATTGTACGTTCAACATCACGATCGTGCAGTGCCATTAACGATGCTTCATAGCTGTATTTGTCATGCATGTAATGAATACAGTTAAGTGCAGTGACGTATGTTTCCGCTAACCAGTCCATAAAGTGATCAAGATTAGAGAATACTTCATCATAATCTAATACTTCAGAAGTGATTGCTGGCAATTTTTTCGGACCAACTTGCACTTTTGATTTTTCATCTACGCCGCCGTTAATTGCGTAAAGCAAGGTTTTAGCAAGGTTGGCGCGTGCACCAAAGAACTGCATCTGCTTACCGACAATCATAGGTGATACACAACAAGCGATAGCATAATCATCGTTGTCGAAGTCGTTACGCATCAAGTCATCATTTTCATACTGGATAGATGAAGTATCAATAGATACTTTCGCACAGTATTTTTTGAAGTTAATAGGTAATGATTCAGACCATAACACAGTAATGTTCGGCTCTGGAGAAGGACCCATAGTGTATTGCGTATGCAGGATACGGAAGCTGCTTTTAGTTACCAGCGTACGTCCATCAACACCCATACCACCAATTGATTCCGTTGCCCAGATTGGGTCACCAGAGAATAGGTCGTCATACTCAGGGGTACGTAGGAAGCGAACCATACGTAATTTCATTACTAGGTGATCGATAAGCTCTTGTGCTTCAGTCTCGTTAAGTTTACCTGCTTGTATATCTTTTTCGATATAGATATCAAGGAAGCTCATTGTACGACCGAATGACATTGCCGCGCCATTTTGAGATTTGATCGCTGCTAAGTAACCGAAGTAAGTCCACTGAATGGCTTCTTTGGCATTTTGTGCAGGATGAGAGATATCACAACCGTATTTAGCCGCCATCTCTTTGATTTGGGCTAGTGCACGGAATTGCTCAAAGATCTCTTCACGTAATTTCAGCGTATCTTCAAGTGTTGTTCCGGCAAGTAAATCTTTTTCTAAGCTTTTATGTTGCTTCGCTTTGTCAGCCATTAGGAAGTCAATTCCGTACAGCGCAACGCGGCGGTAATCACCGATAATACGACCACGGCCGTAAGCATCCGGTAAACCGGTTAAGATACCTGATTTACGACATTTAAGGATGTCGCCAGTGTAAACATCAAAAACACCTTGGTTATGTGTTTTACGGAATTCAGAGTAAATTTTATTGATCGTCGGATCTAGTTCTTTACCGTAAACTTTACAAGAACCATCGATCATACGAATACCGCCGTTAGGGATAATCGCACGTTTTAAAGGCGCATCAGTTTGCAGACCAACAATGGTTTCTAAATCTTTGTTGATGTAACCCGCGTCATGAGCCGTAATTGTAGAAACAATATCAGTATCGAAATCAACAGGAGCATGAGTGCTGTTTTCCAGTTTGATCCCTTCCATCACTTTAGCCCAAAGCTGATCAGTTGCTTGGGTCGCTGTCGCTAGGAAACTTTCATCACCTTCAAAAGGAGTGTAGTTTTTTTGGATGAAGTCACGAACGTTAACTTCAGTTTTCCAAGTATCACCAGCAAAATCTTGCCATGCTGATGCAAATTCTTCATTAAGCTTAGTCATAAAGATTTACCTTGTAGTTAGGAATAAAAAATTAGATGTAATTATAAATTTACTTTTATTTTGTTTTTTTGTGCCGGACGTAGATAGATCATCCAGTGCATCAAACCAACGATTACACCGCCACCGATAATATTACCGAGAGTGACGGGGATTAAATTGTTTATTAAAAAGTTTAGGGTTGTAATATCTGCAAATTCACTGGCATTGTGGCCGATTGAAAGCCAAAACTCAGGTGACCCGTAATGTTGGATAAGGATACCAATCGGTACCATAAACATATTTGCAATACAGTGTTCAAAGCCAGAAGATACAAACATAGCCACTGGTAATAAAACTGCAAACATTTTATCCGTGACTGAGCGCGCGCCAAAAGCCATCCAAATTGCAAGACAGACCATAATATTACATAAAATACCAAGTGCAACTGCTTCTGTAAATGAATGATGGAGTTTATGTTGGGCAATGTTTAATGCAGTTAGGCCCCACTGTCCATTGTCAGCATTATATAACCCAGCGAAGAATATAAGAAAAACCAGAAAAGTAGCACCGACAAAGTTACCAAAATAGACAACGGTCCAATTTTTAAGCATCTGCATCGTCGTAATACGCTGGCTGGCTTTGGCAATAAGGGTGAGCGTGCTACTGGTAAATAGTTCACCACCGACAACAACAACCAATAAAAGGCCTAGACTGAATGCTGCGCCACCAATTAAATTTTTAATGCCCCATGCAACATTTTGGGTGCCTGTTGTAACGGTAACATAAAAGACAAATGCGAGGCTGATGAACATGCCTGCAGTAACCGCGAGATAAAAAGCAGATAGGAAGGCTTTGGTTGCTTTACTATATGCAATATTATCAGCCTTTTCTGTGATTTGATGAGGGAGTAATTCATCTATTTTATTTTCTGCCCACATGGCATTTTGTCCTATTCATCACGTTAAAATCGAGTCTAACAAATGGATTATGCAATAAATTTGATCTGAATCAACCACCAAAGGTTTTCTGTAATTTTATTACAGTTTGTGAGTTTTTCTGTCATTTTCAAGGAGAAAGGGGCAGTTTAAGGTGATGTTTGCGTTATTTTTTTCTAAATGACGTGATAAAGAAACATTCCACTGTAATGGGAAGAGGGGGCTGCTGTGTTTTTTTTAACCTCTTTTAGCGCTATTCCTTTGCACTGATTGTGCGTCTCACTTTTATTGTGCTTTATCATTTATTTGGTTATACACTGAAAGTATAAGTTTCTTTTATTAACAATGAATTATCGGTTTAATCATGGTAAGTCATCTATTGGGGGTAAGTTTATGAATGTGCAAATAATGGTAACAATTAATGGCTCAAATAAGGTCGATTTAGTAAAAGTATTGTCAGAAAAAACCCATGCGTTAGATGGTAAATGGTTAAACAGCAAAATCAGCCATATTGATGATTATTTTGCCGGCTTGATCAAAATTGAAATAAGCCCGGAGCATGTTGAAGAACTAATTAATGAATTTAAAGCATTAGGCATTAATGTTGAAGCGGCTGAATTAGATTTAGTTTCACAACAGCATACAACACATCTGAATTTAAATATTGATGCAAAAGATCGTCCCGGTTTGGTGAGCGAAATATCACAAGTGCTTAGCGAGAATAGTATTAAAATTGAAAATATGGAGTGTCATCGTTTAGGGGCGGCTGATATTGGCGCCGTATTTACCAGTCAGTTTAAAATAGCGGTTTCCGATAACTTTAATAAAGAGCAGTTGATCAATTCATTGCAAGAGATAGCCTCCGATCTGTTCATCGATTTGCGTGACCAATCTTAAACAGAGCAACTAAGTTAGCATTTTCCATGCTTAGCTAAAGTTGCTTATTCAGATATAAAAAAAGGCGACTATCTTAACGATAGCCGCCTTTTTATTATTCTAAGCCAGCTTAAAGCAGAGCTGGAATGCCGAATTGATCTTCAAGCATACCGACTGCAAGCATTGCCGCTAAACAGACCATAAATACTGAGCCCGGGATAATCACCTTGTCCATGATAGATAGTTTTTTAGCACGTTCTTTATTACCAATTAATCCATTGTTATCTAAA
Organism: Psychromonas sp.; assembly: GCF_047632995.1. Classification (GTDB taxonomy): domain Bacteria; phylum Pseudomonadota; class Gammaproteobacteria; order Enterobacterales; family Psychromonadaceae; genus Psychromonas. The sequence goes on along the minus strand of NZ_JBLIEK010000066.1, from coordinate 7,637 downwards.
AACATGGTGAGCGCCCATGCTAATACTGGATTAGCAACTGCTGCTGCAAATATACAAATACCTGCAGACTGAGCATTTTTTGTGTCTTTAATCATCTGCATACCAGCTTCAAGCAGTGGTAAAAACACCCCAACTAACAACGCAATTTTCATTACCGGAGGCCATACCGCTACATCCATTGGGAAACCCAAAATCGCGATAATCATTACCAATAAACCAAGAATAATTGAGCCACCTGGAATTGGGCGTTTTGCGATAGCCGCTGGAATCATATAGGTTCCCCAGCTTGACGTAATATTACCACCACCAACAGCCGTTCCGACAATTTGACGGATAGAACACATGGTCATTGTATCGTCTACATCCATAAGTACTTTTTCAGTACCTTTGGGATAGTTAAGCTCTTGGAAAATACGGTGTCCTAAGAAATCAGGAGACCACATAGCAACCGCTAAAATAGCAAAGGGTAATGATGCAATAAAGTGCTGTAAGTTAGGTAAGCCAAGCATCCAACCTTCAGTTGTGCTACCCCACCAGTAAACTGGGTTTAAGTTAGGTAATCCCATCTCTGTTTGGAATGTGAGGTCAAATCCAGCGCCACAAATAAGTGCAACCAGAAGACCTGTTATCGCACAGGCCGGAATTGCTAACCAGCGTTTATTGATTTTTGCAAGGTAGGCATAGAGAATGACAGTGGCGGCCAAAACGATCAGACCGACATATCCCATGCTACCCGCTGCAACGCCCTGATCAATGGACTCAAGGCCTTTACCCCATGATTGAACACTTCTAATCATTGACAGCGTGCCACCAAATCCGAGGAACACCAATAAACCACCGACAACACCATCACTGGTTAAGTTAACCAGTTTAGAGCCGCCTTTAAAGTAACTGAGTGTTAAACCAAACACACCGAGCAAAATGGCGAGTGCAAGAGGGTGAGCCCCCGCTAATGCAATGGCACCGATTAATGGGATCATTGGGCCATGGTTACCGGCAAGGTTCGCGCGTGGGTTAATAAAACCGGAGGCTACAACACAGAACAAAAATGCTGGAATAAGCATCTCTACACGGGTCACTTCAATTGCAAATTCTGTACCTAGCGTGATTCCCCATTTCTCAGATAGGCCAGTTGCCCACGCTGACATTACGGCGGAATACATAGCGATAATACCAATAGTACCTGCAATGGCGGGTACAAGATCTTCCCACTCAAAACGGAAGTCACGACCAGGTAAGTTTAGCGCGTAACGACGTGGTTTCATGATTTGTAGTTCATGATCCAGATAATCAGAACGCGTTTCAAACTCGCGTGCTGGTTTATGTAATTCGCGATAAGTCGCATTTTGGTTTTCGTCCGACATGGTACGATGTACTCCCTTACGGTTGGTGAGTCTTGGTTAAAATGAATAAGTCAAATAATACTAATGGATTTTACATTAAAATGAAGTAATTCATTAGTACTATTAAATAAGTGGCGTAGCTTAACGAAAGAGTTTAAAAGCTGATTGATCTGGATCAGAATAGTAACGATACTGAAATTAAATAACTAAAAAACATTAACTAAACTGTGATCTGAGTGGGGTAAATGGGGAGGTAACCTCGCTTAATGCCTATCTTTTAATCAAAAATGTTGAAATTTAACCACCAGAGGTGTGTTTGAATTTAGTCAGGGCGCATAAAGATGGTGGGTGTAAATGCACGTTAAATATGGGAGCTAATTTAGTTGCTCCTCAAATTCGATTATAAAAGAGGCCTAATTACACTAATAATTCTATCTCTTGTAAAATTTGTAAGCACCACTGCTCAATACGCTGATCGCTAAGTTCATACTGCGAGTCTTCATCCAGAGCCAGACCCGTAAAATATTGCTTATCCGCAGTCAGTGCTTTTGAGGCACTAAATTGATAACCATCGATTGGCCAATAACCGATAAATCGTGGTGCTTGCGGTAGTAGTTGATCATGTAATAGCCCGACGGCATCAATAAACCATTCCCCATAGCCTTCCTGATCACCCAGTCCGTATAAGGCTACAATTTTGTTATTGACATTAACCGACTCAAGTTCATCCCAAATGGCTCCCCAATCTTCCTGTAATTCGCCATAATCCCAAGTGGAAATACCGAATATGAGAATATCGTAATCATTTATCTTGCTAATCCCCTCTGTTTTTATGTTAAATAGGTCGACAATGTCAGCGCCTAGCACGGCTTGAATTTTTTCAGCCGCGATTTCGGTGTAACAAGTGCTGGAGCCATAAAACAAACCGATTTTCATAATAAAACCTTAATAAGCAAAGAGAAGGATAGTTTAATGGAACTATTGACCATTGACCAATTTTTAGATTCATTATGGCTGGAGCGGGGGTTATCAAAAAACACCTTGGATTCTTACCGCCATGATCTACGTTTGGTTGAGCTGTTTTTAGAGAGTAGAGAACTGACATTAGGTGATGCTAGCTATACAGATTTAAGCGATTACTTTAGCTTTCGTTTAAATTGTGAAAAAGAGTACAAGAATAGCTCTACCGCGCGTTTAATGAGTGCACTGCGACGTTATTATCAATATTTATGTCGCGAGAAAATGCGCGCAGATGATCCCAGTGGCAAACTGCAAAGTCCGAAAACGATTAAACCCTTACCCAAATCACTGTCTGAATCAGAGGTTGATGGTCTGCTATCGGCGCCTGATTTAACGGATGTCGTACAATTTCGCGATAAAGCGATGTTGGAGCTGCTCTATGCAACGGGATTGCGTGTATCGGAACTGGTGGGGTTGACGATGGAGGAGATAAATTTACAGCAAGGAGTGGTGCGTATTACCGGTAAAGGCAATAAAACCCGTTTGGTCCCCTTGGGCGAAGAGGCTGTGTATTGGGTTGAACGTTATCTTGATGAGGCCAGACCTGAGCTGTTAAAAGGGCAGAGCAGTGATATCCTGTTTCCAAGCCGCCGTGGCAGCATGATGGTAAGGCAAACGTTTTGGCATCGTATTAAATTTTATGCGCAGGTTTGCGGCATAGATAAAGAGGCGTTGTCTCCTCATGTACTGCGTCATGCTTTTGCCACACACCTGTTAAATTACGGGGCGGATTTACGTGTTGTGCAGATGTTATTGGGTCACAGTGACCTTTCCACAACGCAGATTTACACCCATATTGCACAAGATAGATTAAAAGAGCTGCATCAGGTACACCACCCGAGAGCTTAATAACTGTTTGTGAGTCAGCACTATTGTTGCAAGGGTTAGAAAAACGTTCACAAAGAACGGATTCCTAGGCATACTCAGTTATAACTAATTTACTAAACACTAATGGTAAGGATTGTGTATGTCTTCGAATCTATTTAAAAAATGCACTGTCACTGTAATGGCAATGTTAGCTTTCTCTTCATTTTCTTTTGCAGCACAGGACGTTGATAATGCAGCTTTTGATAAAATAGCGGAAAAAATGGGTGCATTACAAATACAAGTGACCTCAGTAAAACCTTTTGTTGTCGATGGGCTGTATGAGGTTTTAACCGATCGGGGTGTTTATTACGTCAGTAAAAATGGCCGATTTTTAATCCATGGCAATATTTACGATTTAGATAATGAGATGGAAAATATATCGGAAAAAAGTTTAGTGACGCTGCGTAAAAATAGATTAAAAGCGTTCGAAAAAGAGATGATTGTCTATAAAGCGCCACAAGAAAAGCATGTTATTACTGTTTTTACCGATACCAGTTGCGGTTACTGTCAAAAACTACACTCTGAAATGGCCGATTATCATAAGCAAGGAATTACAGTTCGCTATTTGGCTTTCCCGCGTGGAGGAATTAAATCAGCAACTTACAATAATATGGTCTCTATCTGGTGCGCAGATGATCAAAAACTGGCCATGGATAACGCTAAAAAACGCCGTGCAATCAAATCTACAACCTGTGAAAACACAGTAAAAGAACAATATGAATTGGGCTTGTTTTTTGGCGTGAACGGTACGCCTGCCATTATTTTAGAAGATGGCTCACTTAAACCGGGTTACTTACCCGCGGCGAGTTTAATACAGTTGCTAGAGAAAAAATAAAAGGTATCCGCTTTTTTCTTTGCATAAGGCGATAAACTGCATCGACATTTCCTGTTGATGCACTTTATCGCAATTGCATCCTACCTTCCCAATCGGAGTGCTACTCGCTGTTATGACCTCTATTCAAGTGAAAAAACGACCCGTTGTTGATGCTGGTTTTCTTAACCTTTCCTGCTCCCCTCTATTGCAACAGCTCTATGCAAATCGCGGTATTAGCAATGCAGATGAATTAGATACCAGCACAAAAAATTTATTACAAAGTAAAGAGTTAAAAGGCATTGAGCAAGCCTGCGAGCTGTTATATAAAGCCTTAATAAGCGCGCAGAAAATTGTAGTGGTCGGCGATTTTGATGCCGATGGAGCAACCAGCACGGCACTTAGCATACTTGCACTGCGCGCATTAGGTTTTAGTAATATCGACTACCTTATCCCTAACCGTTTTGATTATGGTTATGGATTAAGCCCAGAAATTGTTGATTTAGCGATCAGCAAAGGGGCGCAATTGTTAATGACAGTGGATAACGGAATCTCAAGCGTCAGCGGTGTTGCACATGCTAAAAGTAGAGGATTAACGGTACTCGTTACCGATCATCACCTGCCCGGAGAACAAACACCTCTCGCTGATGCCATTGTTAATCCTAATCAACTGGGGTGTACTTTCCCCAGTAAAAATTTAGCCGGGGTGGGCGTCGCATTTTACGTTATGTTAGCACTGCGTGCCTTTATGCTTGAGAAAGGCTGCTTTGCAAATAGCAAAGCACCGAACCTGGCTTCTTTGTTAGATATTGTGGCATTGGGTACGGTTGCAGATGTGGTCATGCTTGATGCCAATAATCGCACCCTTGTCCAGCAAGGCTTGGCACGCATTCGTGCTGGTGTCTGCCGCGTCGGCATTAGCGCACTAATTAGTGTCGCCAAGCGCAATCAGGCGCAACTTGTTGCCAGTGACTTGGGTTTTTCATTAGGACCAAGATTAAATGCAGCAGGGCGTTTAGATGAGATGAGTTACGGGGTGGAACTCTTATTATGCGACAACCCTGAACAGGCCAATATTATGGCGAATGAACTTGATGCACTCAATCAATCGCGCCGTGAAATTGAGCAGGGAATGCAGGAAGAAGCGTTGAAAACGTTGCAAAATTTGCAGCTTGATGAAGACAATATTCCCCATGCTATCTGTTTATTTGATCCGCACTGGCATCAAGGTGTGATAGGACTGGTCGCATCGCGTATCAAAGAGTCTTATTACCGCCCGACTTTTGTTTTTGCTCAAGCGGCAGACGGCGAGATAAAAGCATCGGCCCGTTCCATTCCTGGTGTGCATATTCGCGATATGCTGGATTTAGTGGATAAAAAAATACCTGACGTTATTTTGAAATTTGGCGGGCACGCGATGGCTGCAGGGCTGTCATTAAAAGAGAAGCACTTTGAGTTATTTGATAAAACATTAAATGAAGTGTTGGCCGCACAAGTGCCAGCTGATCTGCTCAATAATGTAATGCTTTCTGACGGGCAGTTAATTGCGCAGCAGTTTAATCTTGAGCAAGCGCAAGAGTTACGGGATGCGGGGCCTTGGGGACAGGGATTTCCAGCCCCACTGTTCGATGGTTCATTTAAATTATTACAGCAAAGAATAGTTGGCAGTAAACATCTTAAAATGATCCTGCAAGTGGGAGATAAAACTATTGATGCCATTGCATTTAATGTGGATATTAAATTTTGGCCTAATCCATCGATAAAAAATGTATATTGCACTTATCGCTTGGATATCAATGAATTTAGAGGCAATCGCAGCGTGCAGATGATGGTGGAATTATTAACCCCCGACGCTTTGTAGGGCGCTCGTTTAACAGCTAATGGCTCTCCTTAGAGTCAGACTGAAAAATCAGTTCAGGCGCAGAGAAGCTAAGCTGAACTGATTTGAGATTGGGGTTTAAACCGCACCGGCAAAATCGAGCTGACGCCACGCTTCGTAAACAAATACAGAGACGGCATTGGATAAATTCATCGAGCGGCTTTCTGCTTTCATGGGAATACGCAGTTTTTGTTCGCCAGGTAATGCGTCAAGAATTTCACTGGGTAAGCCACGTGTTTCTGGGCCGAACAGTAAAACATCATCAGACTGAAAGCTTGCCTGACTATGAAAGCGGGTAGTTTTTGTCGTGCAGGCATAGATCTTTTTCCCCTCCACCGCACTCAAAAACGCCTGAAAATCTTTATGGCGATAAACATGGGTAAGCTCATGGTAATCGAGTCCGGCTCTGCGTACTTTTTTCTCGTCTAAATCAAAACCTAAAGGTTCAATTAAGTGCAAAACACAGCCGCTGTTTGCGCATAAACGGATAATGGCGCCAGTGTTTTGTGGGATCTCAGGTTCAAATAGTGCTACTTCAATCATAGTATCTCGTTTTTATATTATAAAAATCGTGGGATTGTATACCGATGTTACTTCAAGATGCAAAATCAGCTTGGAGTAGATAAATGCATACACACCTGCTTATCAATCTTTTCTGCCGCCATCTGTAAAGATTGAGGGGTAACTAGTGAGCACAACACCCTTTTTATTTAATAGTTTGCCGGGCGAATAGGCTCTCTTATAACCAGATATAACCACGTCCTCTGACGTTTTTTACGCGGGTTTGTCCGTCTCGTCGAGTCGGTAATTTACGTCTTAAATTACTTAAGTGCATATCAATACTGCGATCAAAGGGCTGTAGTTTTTTACCAAGCACCTGTTCACTAAGCGCTTCTTTTGAAAATAGCTCTCCCGGGTGGCGCAAAAACTTCTCTAACAGTAAGCGTTCGGTGGTAGTTAATTCAATGGTAAAATCCTGGCAAATTACCTGTTGCTGATCAGGATAAAGATCAATGTCCAGGTAGCTTATTTTACTTTGATGTTGTGGTCTTTTTTGTGGCCTCCGATTTAGAATCGCGCGAATACGCACAAGCAGTTCCTGCTTGCTAAAGGGTTTACCTAGGTAGTTATCCGCAACCATTTTTAGTTCTAATACTTTATCAATCGGATCCCCTTTAGCGGTGAGCATTAATACGGGTATGTCACTTTTTTGGCGTAATAATTTGAGCATCTCTAAGCCATTCATACGGGGCATCATAAAATCTAATAAGATAAGATCGTAATCATCCGAGAGCGCCTTTTGTAAACCACTTTCACCATCGTGAGCTGTTTCAATATTGAATTTTTCAAGGGATAAAAATTCGACAAGCCAACAAACAAGTTCTTTGTCGTCATCAATTAAGAGTAGTTTATTCATAAGTGACCTTTAAAAATGCCTCCGCATCAGTGTAAGTCAGATCGAAGAGGCTAAAGTAAAATGATATTCATCTCTAATTCAAATCCATTCGTCGTTAAAGAGTATATACCCAAACTACTTCAATATGCAGATTCAGAGCTTCACCCGGATGCTAGAACAAGGCATAACATGCTGACCTTTCGAGCGATTAACTGCGTTAATCCTCTATCGGTAGATGTTAAATGCAAGCATTTAACATCTTGAATAGTTACTCCCTTTTCAAGTGTTATAACGCAGTGCTAGCTTTCGGGTGTAACTTCC